>NZ_JAQFUL010000027.1:0-57208 GCF_027716265.1 Bacillus cereus group sp. Bc031 | reverse complement strand
CATCCTTCCATGCGGTATGCATGGAAGGATGACCCATTTAGTTAAATTTTATTCATTTTCTTAACTTGATGGCTATGGTCATACTAATTTCTTTTATTGAAATATCTGGTGTTACAACGATACAAATAGCTAAAATCCCAATAATAATACCTACCGGAATGAATAATAGTTTCATAAAATAGCTGCGTGATACTCCGCCCGTATGCTCATACACTTGCACCGAGTTTTTTAAGTTTAAAAAGTTAATCCCTATTATCCCGCACATAAATATCATTAATAAATCCGAAACACTTTCATATCCTGCATCTTGCAAAACGTAGCGATAAAAAACAATACCTAGTATGAAAATATTTTGTAAGATGAAAACTAATCTAATATGTTTTAACCCCTCAATCATTAAACGTTCATCTTTCACAATTTTCATCCGATCACTCCTTTTCCTCCCAAAACAAATCATTCAAAGTTTTATCTACTGCATAACAAATTTTCAAACATAAATCTAAAGACGGATTATATTTGCCCTTCTCAATTAAACTAATCGTTTGCCTTGTAACGCCTACTTTTTCTGCTAATTGTTGCTGTGTTAAATCTAACTGAACACGCGCGACTTTTATTTTACTTACAGCCATTCATGTTCCCCCTCCATCCATATTGTAACATATATATATTCCATTAAGTAATTTATATTTTGCGTGACTGATTATAGTTTCACTTTATTATACACAAAAAAGGGGCCTCTCATAAGAAGCCCCCTCTCCTATTTCTATATTATAAGAATAAATGACATCCAAATAAAATTGTAAATAAGTATAGTAATGGATGTACTTCCATCCCTTTCCCTTTCACAATTTTTAAGACTGGATACACTAAAAACCCAATTGCAATTCCATTCGCAATACTAGACGTTAACGGAATACCAACGAAAATTAAAAATGCTGGTAATGCATCTTCAAATTCATTCCAATTAATATCACGAATACTTTGTGCCATTAAACTACCTACAATAATTAATGAAGGAGCTGTAATAGCGGCTACACTTGATAAAGAAGCAATAACAGGGCTAAAGAATGCTGTTATAATCGTTAGGCCGACTACTACAATACCTGTTAATCCTGTTTTACCACCTGCAGCAATACCAGCTGACGATTCAATCGTCGCTGCTGTTGGGCTTGTCCCAAAGATAGAGCCTGTAGTACCGCCAATTGCATCCGCAATAAATGCTTTACCAAAACGTTTCTCTGTATTATCTGTAATTAAACCTGCTTGTTTAATTAAACCGAGTAATGCTCCTGTTGTATCAAATAACAGTACAAGTAAAAATGAAAATACAACGCCATATAATCCGTATTCAATTACATCTGAAAAGGCGTTGATTGGATTTGAAACGATAATCCCCTCTGGTAAATGAGGCATCGCAACAATTTTATCCGTAAACTTCAGCTGCCCTGTAAAGAAGGCGATAATTCCTGTCACAATCATACTAATAAATAATGCACCGCTCACACGCAATGTCATTAATACCGCCGCTAAAATCAAACCAATTAAAGTTAAAATAACGGCTGGAGAATGGAAATCACCAATCGTAACTAAATTAGATGGATGATCAACGATAATTCCAGATAGACGTAATCCAATAAAAGCAATAAATAACCCAATTCCACCTGCAATTGCATGTTTTAAACTGTCAGGAATTGCGACAATTAGCTTTTGCCTAAATGAAGTGAAAGATAATAAAAGAAAAATGATACCTGTTACAAATACTGCTGAAAACGCAATGACATATGTAATCCCCTCTGCCTGTTGAACAACAGAATAAGCAAAATACGCATTCATTCCCATAGCTGGAGCAATAACAATTGGATAGTTAGCTAAAAACGACATACATAACGTCCCTACAACAGTCGCAATAATAGTTGCCGTAAAAGCTTGATCAAATGGTACACCTGCATCAGATAATATTTTCGGATTGATGACAAGAATATACGCAAATGTAAAAAAAGTTGTGATGCCAGCTAAAAGCTCTTGCTTCACAGAAGTGTTATATTTTTGTAATTGAAACATGGTTATGTACCCTTCCTACATCTGAATTATTATCACATATTCTTTTCTTACTAGTATGTGAGAAAATATAATACTTAATCTTAACAATCAATAAAAAGAAGAGTCAATATATTCAATAATAGTTCGAATTTTAAGTTTAAGTCTGACAAGCACAGATGTAGTACAGTTAATAATGATTATTTTTGTAGCATAACAGATAGAAATGTTTTATAATTTGAAATAGTTAAATATTTAGTAAACGCATTCAAATATCGTTCACTCTACAAGGGGGATTCTTCTTATGCAGCACACAAACAAATCTGGAACTTTAAACCGAGGTTTAAAAGAAAGACATATTACTTTAATGTCACTCGGTTCAGCTATTGGCGTTGGACTATTTTTAGGATCTGCTTCTGCTATTAAACTAGCTGGTCCTTCTATTTTACTAGGCTATATGATTGCTGGACTCGTTATTTTTTTCATTATGCGAGCACTCGGAGAAATGGCAATTGAACAACCTGTTGCTGGCTCTTTTAGTAAATATGCATATGATTATCTTGGACCACTAGCTGGCTATATTACCGGTTGGAACTACTGGTTCTTATGGGTTGTTACTTGCATGGCTGAAATTACGGCTGCTGGCATTTACATGCAATACTGGTTCCCAGATATTCCGCGCTGGACTTGGGCTTTACTCGCTCTATTATTAATGAGTGCTTTCAACTTTTTATCTGTAAAAGTATTTGGAGAACTTGAATTTTGGTTTGCTCTCATTAAAATTGTCACAATTATCTGTATGATAGTAGTTGGGGCTGGTATTATTTTATTCGGATTCGGAAACGGTGGTATCGCTACTGGCATTTCAAACCTTTGGTCACATGGTGGCTGGTTTCCAAATGGATTTTCTGGGTTACTACTCTCCATGCAAATGGTATTATTCGCTTATTTAGGCGTTGAATTAATCGGTGTTACAGCTGGTGAAGCGCAAAACCCGAAAAAAACACTCGCAAAAGCAATCGATAACGTATTTTGGAGAATCTTACTGTTCTACGTTGGGGCTCTATTCGTTATGATGGCAATTTATCCATGGAACGAACTTGGTGAGAAAGGAAGTCCATTTGTATTAACATTCCAGCAAATCGGTATCGCAAAAGCAGCAGGAATTATTAACTTTGTCGTATTAACAGCAGCTCTTTCTTCTTGTAATGGTGGTTTATTTAGTACAGGCCGTATGCTGTATACATTAGCTCAACAGAAAAAAGCTCCGGAAAGATTCGGTCGTTTAAATAAAAATGGCATTCCAAGTCAAGGAATTGTAGCAACAGCAATCGTTTTACTCGTTGGTGTTATATTAAACTATCTTGTGCCCGCAAAAGTATTTACATGGCTCACTAGTATTTCAACTTTCGGGGCAATTTGGACTTGGGGTATTATATTAGTCGCTCAAATTAAGTTCCGTAAAAGTTTGCCGACGCAAAACAAACAAAAGTTATCGTATAAAATGCCTTTATACCCATTAAGTTCATATTTCTCACTTGCTTTCCTTGCACTCGTATTATGTATAATGGCGTATTCAGAAGATACACGGATTGCATTAATTGTTGGACCAATTTGGCTTATCGGTTTAGCTGTCGTGTATTACATGAAAGGTTTTCATAAAATTGATGAAACACCTAATTCAAAAATTAGTTAAGCAAAACATCCCTTCCTTATTACTTGGAAGGGATATTTTTATGCCTATATAAATATTTCTCAACAAATTTCACGGTATTTTTACAAATTTTTAATATTTTTTATGTTTTCCGTCTTTATTTTTACAGAAAAATAAATTACATTATTAAAGCACATATATTTATTATTAGGGGGATTCTTCTATGAAGAATAAAAAGTGGATTACATTTTCTTTAGCAACAGCAATTACACTAAGTATGGGAGCTTCGTTCATACCGTCTACTTATGCCGAAAGCTCTGTAGACCCAGCTCCTGAAATTGCTGCAAAAGTTGTAAATCAAAACAATGGGAAAAAAGTATTATTCGATAATACACACGGTCAAACTGCCGGGACTGCTGACTGGGTTATCGATGGTGGCTTTTCTGATTTCGGAAACGGCATTGCCCAAAACGGCTATCATGTAAAAGAACTACGTAAATCAACACCGCTTACATACGAAGATTTAAAAGACTACAATGTATTTATCGTTCCAGAAGCAAATATTCCTTACAAAAAATCTGAACAAGATGCTATGTTACAATACGTGAAAAATGGCGGTAGTATCTTCTTCATTGCCGATCATTATAATGCAGATCGTAATAAAAATCGTTGGGACTCTTCTGAAGTATTTAACGGATATAGACGCGGTGCTTGGGATAATCCAGCAAAAGGAATGTCTAACGAAGAAGCCAATTCACAAGCTATGCAAGGAGTAGAAAGCTCTGATTGGCTATCTGACAACTTCGGTATTCGCTTCCGCTATAATGCAATCGGTGATGTTTCCGCTAAAAATATTGTATCACCTGAACAATCATTCGGAATTACAGAAGGGGTTTCATCTGTAGCAATGCATGCTGGTTCTACTTTAGCAATTACAAATCCAAAACTAGCAAAAGGACTTGTTTATCTTCCAGAAAACCCAGCAAAATGGAATAACGCTGTTGATAGCGGTGTGTATAACGGCGGTTGTGTTGCAGAAGGTCCTTATGCTGCTATCGCAAAAGTAGGACTTGGAAAAGCTGCCTTTATTGGAGACTCTTCTCCTGTTGAAGATGCTACGCCAAAATACGTTCGTGAAGACTCTGGCCAAACAAAGAAAACTTACGATGGATATAAAGAAGAAAGCGATGCGATTTTACTAGAAAATATCGTAAATTGGCTATCGAATAAAGAAACATTTACAAGTTTAGACCAAGTAAATGGTTTACAACTTGATTTACCTACCACTTTACAAACATTTGAACAACCAAGCTTATCAACTGAGCCACAACCTGAACCTTGGAGTGCGCCAAATGCAGGTTATCAATGGTTTAATACAAATACTTTTAAACCTGGTTCATATGGCTATAACGGTGCAGTAACAGCAAATGACTACGTAGTTACACACCCTAGCACTCTACCAAACAATGAAGTGTTCCAAATCAAAATTCAAGTAAATAACTTATTACCAAACACAACATACAATAATTATTCTTTAGGTATCTTCACTACTGGCGGTACACAAGTAGCAAAAGTTCAAAATACAAACGGCACTTGGCTATCTACTTTCGGATATAGCAGTGCTTTTTCTTTCACAACAAACAGCTTAGGTTCTGCTGAAAAAATTGTGAACGTACAAATCGATCCAAATACGACTGGACAAGCAACACTTCGTCTACGTCAAAATACAACAGCGAAATATAGTGAGACTGTAATGATTAATAAGAAATGAGAAGAAGGCAATCCGGATATGGATTGCCTTCTTCTCATTTCTCTTCTTTTGAGAAAAACATTCTTGAAATAACGATGCCTATACTTCCTACGATTAAGAATAAAACCGCCCTAATCATCATTGAAACTTCTGGTAAGTCTAGAAGGAATAGCTTTCCTATCGTTACGACTAACACGACTAAGCCGGCATATAATATTTCATTCATATTTTTATTCCGGCCAAGCCAAACTGCAAATAATGCATACACCATCCATAATAACGATACAGATATGCTTATTATGCTTCCATCTGTGGACAAAACTTCACCGATTCTAGTAATTGTAATAAATACAATCACCATAAACCAATAGAGTGCTATAGAATACACATACTTGCCAAAGCTCGCTAATACATCTTTCGCTTGTCTCATGCAATAATAGAGCGTGCCAATTAAAATAAGATGAGCAACAAAGCCTGCCGAAATAAATTGATCAAACGGGCTAAAAATAGTCTGTATCATTCCAATTGCGTAAACCGTCGCACTAACATACAATTTTATCTGTTGTTTTACTTTAATAGAAGTCACCATACCGAGGAAGCCTTGTAATAATAGTACAATCGCTGCATTCACTAAACTATACTCATATAAAATCGCTAAACTAAAGGCCCCCATTGCGAAACCAAATAAAAGGTTTGTAAATGTAGAATGTCTATTCTTCCTATATTCAAACACGAACATAATAGCGTGCACGAGTGCACTTATCATTAATCCCCATGTTGTAAATTCATGTATTTTTGAAATGGCTAATATAAAGAAGACTGCATTCGCACTAAATATCGCCAAGCGTGGCTCTACTATAAAACTTCTCTCCGTAAACATATGCCAAAATAATAGTAAGTGAATTAAACCATAAACTACTGTTAACTGGACTTGCAAATCCTCTACTAACATTGACATAACAGCAAAGAAGACAAAAAGAACAATAGCTACAACAACATAAGAAATCATATATAAATACTGATAATGATTTTTCAACGCATACCATAATAAGCTGAGCGTTAGTATCGTCTCATATCCAAAGAAAATATACGGATTAGGAGTCGTACTATTTAATAAGAACGGCACGAAGAAAGCTCCTACCGCTACAAAGATAGTAAGATATTCCGATTGATACCTCTTCGCTATATAAATACCTAAAATGACCCATGCGATATTACATAGAAACGCGACACTCGCTGGAATAAATCCATATAAATAATGTGCCGCAAATGTCGTTAAAACTATACCCGTAATACTTCCTCCTGCTAATACTAACCCTAACGCTTGCCGCTCGCGTTTAATTTGAATATCCCCTATATAATAAAAACCGATTGATAGGACAATACCAAACACAATTCGTATTGCTGGTGTTAATAATCCCGCATCTACCCCTGCTTTAAATAACCAAATTACTCCAAGCAACATAATACCGACAAATATGCGCGGTAACCACGTTTGGCAAAACTTAATAATATTAAATGGTTCTCGTTTAAACGCAGCTATATCTACTTGTTTTACCCCACGTTCTTGCACAGGCTCTTTTATTGTAACTACTTCTTCTTTTTGTTTTTCCTCCATCACCGTTTCAATATATTCTTTCTTTTCCGTCCTAACATGTTGCTTAGCATTTTCTGCTTCTATTTCTCTTTGTTTGGCTTTCAATTCAAAAAGTGCTTCTTGAATCGTTTCAATTGCCGTTTCGAGTGCTTCTATTTTCTTATTCAAATCCTCCTTCATACGCTCCCCCCTTATCCGTTCAAAACCTATATATTACCAATTACCTTTATCATACTCTTAGTCTATTCATTTTCAATACTATTTTTCCAAAAAAGAAAGGTGTTTTCCGAAATCGGAAAACACCTTTTACTTATTTATTCTTATTTATAACAATACTCACGATAACACCAATACAAGCACCTATAATAGCTGGAACAATCCACCCAACACCTTCCATATAAAACGGAATGTATTTCAATACTGATGTCCACTGATTCATCATCACATTTTTATTGAAAATATCAACTGCACTAAACACCGCTACAATTCCAACAGTTACTGTATATACGTATGCATACTTCTCAATATACTTATGGAATAGCCCTAAAATAATAAGCGTTAATGCAACTGGATAAATAAATCCAAGAATCGGTACTGATACTTTTAAAATTTGTGTTAATCCTAAATTAGCTAAAATCATACTAACCAAACTTAACATAAATGCCCAAACTTTATAAGCTACTTTCGGAAATGCACTTGCGAAAAATTGACTACAAGATGTAACAAGTCCGATTGACACACATAAACACGCGATCGTAAAAATAAGACCTAATAAAACGACCCCGCCTTGCCCAAATAATGTAGTCATCACTTGCGCTAACACTTGCGCGCCATTATCAAATGTCCCCAATGAACCACTCATTGAACCGACATATCCAAGTATGACATAAATAATAGATAATAATAGTCCTGCACCAATTCCAGCAATACTCATATATTTCGCTAAACCTTTATCATCTTCAATACCTTTTGCACGAAGAGCATTTGCAATCACAATCCCAAAAATTAAAGCTGCTAATGCATCCATCGTTAAATATCCATCTAAAAACCCTTGGAACATAGGCGCTTGTCCATAATTTCCAGCAGCCTCTTTCACACTACCTACTGATGTAAACATGCTTTTTATAAAGATAAGAGCAATCATACCTAATAATAACGGTGTTAAAACTTTTCCGAACAACCCCATTAATTTAGACGGTGATAAACTTAACCAGTACACAATACTAAAGAAAATAACTGTGTAACATAATAAGACTACGCTACCCGCTTCCGGAAATAGCTGACCCGGTCCCATTTCAAAAGCTAGACTTCCTGCACGCGGAATACCAAGGCCTGGTCCAATAAATACATACACGATACACGGAAAAATAATGGCGAATGAAGAATGAACTCTACCCGCTAGCGTTTGAAAACTTCCTGCTTTTGCAATCGCAATAACTCCCAATATCGGAAGACCTGTTGCTGATATAATAAACCCTACTAATGAAATCCACACATGTTCTCCTGCTTCATACCCAAGAAAAGGTGGAAATATAAGATTCCCCGCTCCAAAGAACATCGAGAATAACATAAGACTAATAAGTAAAATTTCTTTTTTCTGTAACAATTTCATTTCTTTCTCCTTCTTTAATTTCATCTTTTATGAAATCAATTTCACATATAAAAAAGTGCAATAAACCGCTTCTTTACAAAGAAAACATAGTCCATAGTCTAACATAAAAGAAACACTCATTCTATAGCTATATCCCTTTTCCAATTTCTTCTGAAAAATCAACCTTTATTGACTTATAATAGTTAATAAAGTAAAATATTAAATGTACAAAATTATTAACTTTGTTTTTGTTTGTGTCAGGAGGAAAATAACATGGAATCAGCGATACAACTAGAAAGAGAACAACAAAGAAAAAAGAAACATCCTCCAGGTTTATACTTACTCTTCTTTACAGAAATGTGGGAAAGATTTAGTTACTATGGATTACGAGGATTATTAACATTATATTTAACGACAGCTTTAGTAAGCGGTGGTCTTGGGTTTAGTCCTGGATGGGCACTCTCTATTTACGGATTTTACACTGGAGCCTGTTATTTCACACCGATGATTGGTGGATACTTAACAGACCGTTTTCTAGGTAGACGAAAAGCGATCACAATTGGTGGTATAACAATGGCAATCGGTAACCTTACACTATTTGCCTTACAAAACCAAGTCGGCCTATACCTCGGATTAGCGCTTATTATTATCGGTAATGGATTCTTCAAACCGAACATCTCTACACTGGTTGGGGAATTATACGAAGAGAACGATCCAAAACGTGATAGTGCATTTACCATTTTCTATATGGGTATTAATGTCGGATCATTTTTAGCTCCACTCGTTTGCGGATTTTTATCAGAAAATTTATTCAAAACAACGGTTGATGGCGTTGTACATTACGGATTCCGTTACGGATTCTTAGCCGCTTCAATCGGAATGATCATTGGACAAATTTTATTTACAACACTATCCAATCGCTTCCTTGGTGATATCGGTAAAAAACCAACTCGCGATTTACAAACAACAGATGGACAACCATCAGTAGGAGATACACCTTTAACAAAAAAAGAAAAACAACGTACTGCAGTTATCGTCATTTTAACATGCTTCGTTGTCTTCTTCTGGGCTGGCTTTGAACAAGCTGGTAGTTCATTAACATTATATACAAACAAATTTGTAGACCGCTCTATGTTCGGATGGGAAGTTCCAACATCTTGGTTCCAATCGGTCAATCCATTATTTATTATTTTACTTGCTCCAGTTATTTCGGCATTATGGGCAAAACTTGCAACTCGCAAGCGTGGAGATTTAAAAATCCCAACTAAAATGGGACTTGGTATGATCTTGCTCGGTATCGGTTATATCATTCTCGTTATTGCTACATTAAAAACAGGTAGTGATGAACATAACATTACAGAAAAAGCAAACTTACTATTTATCGTCTTTACGTATCTTTTCCATACGTTAGGTGAGCTATTCTTATCACCTGTTGGACTATCAATGGTTAGTGCGCTTGCCCCAGTAAAACTTGCTTCTTTATTAATGGGAGTATGGTTAGCAAGCTCAGGAATCGCTAACATTTTAGGTGGACAACTCGCAAGCTTCACAACTTCACTTGGATATGCTGAAGTATTTACAGTAATTGGCGCTGTAGCAATTGTATTAGGCTGCGTTTTATTACTAATTTCTAAGAAGTTAGTGAAATGGATGGATTAAAAAAGATGAGGGGAAATCCCTCATCTTTTTTATGCATTCTTACCTTTTTCTATCGCTTGTTCGTACAGATTTTTATGTTCTTTATATTCACTTGGCACAAAATTCTTATAGAAGAATGCAAGCCAACTGTCTCCTTTTTTATATCCTTCTTCTCTAATTTCTGCTGCTTTTTTATTTGATTTAAATCCTTCAATAAACCATTTCTTTAACGATTCATTTTTTTCATATTTAGCAGGAACTTTCAAATCATAGTTTTCAAATGCATACTTATAGCCAGCCTTTTCTACTGCTTTTTTTGTAGATTTATAACCCTTTTCATAAGCTGTTTCATACGCCTTCACGTACACATCTTTCTCTCTATTTCCGGGGTTCTTTCCGGCTAATTCCTTACCTGCCTTTTCCCCTAGTTCAGCTTGCTCTTTTTCAATTTTTTCTGTTCTTTCTTTATTCCCTACTTGGAAACCTTCTGCAAAATTCGGCTTAAACTCTGGAGCAATTTGACTATCTTCCATCGTCTCTTGTGCTAAACCTTGCTCTTTTCCTTTTTCAAAATGCGTTTTCTTCTGCTCTTCTAAAGACCAAGATGCAGCATAAGCAGTTTTGAATGCTTCTTTATATGTATCTGATTTTCCAGCTAAATGTGATTCTGCATCATTTTTCCCTGCTTTAAAATCAATCTCTCCATTTTTTTGTCCCTCAAGCTGTCCTTTTTCCATATCAGCTTGACGTTGTGCTTCCTCTCGCTTACGTGCTTCTTCCGCTTTTCTTTGTTCTTCAGCTACACGTTGTCTCTCTGCCTCTGCTTTTCTTTGTTCCTCCGCTACACGTTGTCTCTCTTCTTCAGCTTTACGCTGCGCCTCTGCGGCACGTTGTTTTTCAGCCTCAGCATTGCGCTGTGCTTCTGCTTGTCTTTCAGCTTCTACAGCACCATTATTATTTTGACTAGGAGCTGGACTTGTTGCACCACTACTAGAAGCTGGCTTATTGTGATAATGATATTCCCCGTACTGCAATCCCCATTTTTCACAATTTGTACGACACGTATGTCCCCCATTAGCATCTGTACGTCCTGGATGCGCATAGGCTGAAATTGGAGCTACCAATAACGCTACACTTGTTGTTAAAAGAAGTTTCTTCACCTGTTGTTTCACTCTTGTTCCTCCCAAAATCTTGAATTCTAACTTTATTATACATAAATAGAAAAATACTTAAATACCAACTAAAATATTCTATTATTTCTCAACATTAGTAAAAAAGAAGGTCAACTCTTTAGAGAGTTGACCTTCTTTTTTATTTCTTCGCCTTCGTTCCTACTAAATCACCAGCAACAACATAACGTTTAGAATTATCTTTTACAGATACACATGTAATAAGTGTTATCTCATCTTTCCCATGATCTTCAACAACCTCCCATTTATCAGGAGTTACTTCAGATACACCAGTAACCGCATATTCATATTCGTTTTCATTATCATACAAATAAATTTTATCGCCTTTTTTTAGAGACGCTATATCACTAAATAAAACACCTTTTTTAGACATGTTATGTCCTGCTAATGCATAATTCCCTTTTCCCATTACTTGATTTTCTTTTACTGTTGCTGCACCTGATAATAGGTTTTTCTCAGTAGAAGACTTTAAAACAGGAAGTTCTAATGAAACACTCGGAATCGAAATACGACCAATTACTTGTTTCTTATCTAAAGATGCGTTCGCTACTTCTGCCAAGTCTGGTTGATTAATTTTCGAAGCATCTACAAATTCTGTCTCATGTTTTTCATAATCCATTTTTTGAACAGCCTGTACATTTTCAGTCTGTTTCTTTTCAGCTTGATATCCATCATAAAATGGTTTGCCGATTAATACACCACCTACAACAAATAGGAGGATTGCTACTATACTATAAATTCTTTGCTTATTCATATACAATTCCTTTCCGTTACAAAATCTTACTCTATTTAAAATGATAAGATAATATTGCTATATGTACAAGTGTAAGCTGAAAAGAAACCTTCTTGCTGATGCAAGAAGGTTTCTTTTTAAGCGATTTTATTTCGATATAAAGATACGTGGAAAATTGTCATTTGAATAAAGAAAATACTAAATGCAATATATATTGGATATGCAGGAACATATAGATTAGCAATTGGAGAAAGCGTTAAAAAACCAACCGCACAAGGCAACACGTACCATAGTGACATAAATGTAGTACGACAAGCCTTTTCTGTAATCGCCTTTTCCCGCTCGTCTTCTTGAGGAAATAACAGTGGAAACATCCAATATGATAGCTCTTTATATTTTTTCTTTTGAATTTTATAAAGAACAGTCGATACAATACCAAATATTAAAAGCAATCCTATTGGCATTAAACTCACCGAAACTTCAAATGGTACCCTCTTCGTTTGAATAAAATTAGCAACTTCGATAGTAAAATAATACAACTCAATAAATGCCCAACCTGCTAATACCATTAAAAGTACATTCAACATATAGGAAAATACAAGTCTATTCATCCTCTTCCCCCTCCTTATTTAAAACAAACACATCTTCCATCTTGAGCTCGAACACATCGCAAATCGTAAGCGCTAATAACAATGACGGAACATAATCCCCTTTTTCAATTGCCGCGATTGTTTGTCTCGTCACTCCAACCTTTTCTGCTAATACACTTTGCGAAAAATTAAACCGAGCTCTTAATTCCTTCACTCTATTTAAAATGGTCAAATTTACCACCTCTCACCACCATTGTATGCTATCCTTAACAAAATGTAAACTCAACTTAACATTATTTTTACAAAAAAATCCAACATTACATATTGTAAAGTTGGATTACGTGTTAGTTTAAAATTGTAACTTTAACGATTTTTCTTCCCCATTGACTAGAAGACCCTTTATCAGGCATTAACACATCAATTCTGTTACCTTTAATCGCTCCACCAGTATCTGCTGCAATTGCGACTCCATAACCTTCAACATTTACAGTTTTACCTAATGGAATAACATTTGGATCTACAGCAATTAATTTCATTCCTGGGTTTGCAGTTAGATTATAACCTTTACCACCTGGTCCCCATGCAGAGAATACTTGTTGACCTGGTGCATAACCATTTTCCCCTGGATCAGCTGTATAAGCTGTAGCTTCTACATAAATTTCTTTCCCACCAGCAGTTGGCTTAGGAGATGGTTCAGGTTGTGGAGGTTCTACCTTCGAATTATTATTAGTAACTGGTTCAGCTGGTTTACTAGCTTTTGCTTGCTTTTGCTTTTCAGCAATTTCCGCTTGCGCTTTCGCTAAAGCTTCTTGCTCAGCCTTTGCAGCTGCCTCCGCTTTTGCACGCTCTTCTGCTGCAATTCTTGCTGCTTCTTGCTCACGAGCAATCGTTTCTTGTACTGCCTTCATGTTTGATTCGATTTTAGCCTTTTCTTCTGCAGCTAAATTAAGTTGGCTTGCAACCTGATTATATTTAGCTTGAACTGTTTGTAAGTTAGCTTGACGCTTTTTCAAGTTATCTTGCAAATCAGCTTGTGCTTTTGCTAATTTTTGTTTGTCTACCACTAAAGATGCTTCTTTTTCGTCAATTGTTTTCTTGTCTGCTTCAATTTGACGAAGATCTTGTTCCTGTAGACGTAAAATTTCTTTATCAGCTTCTAAAATAGTAGAAACTGCGTTCATACGTTGTAAGAAATCTGCAAAGTTTTTTGACTCTACTACAACTTCTACTACTAAACTTGTATTTGAACTGTTTTGAACAGAAACCATACGTTTTCTCATAATATCTTTACGAGCAAGGACTTTATCCTCTAAAACGACAATTTCTTCCTTTTTTTGCTCAATCTGCTTATGTGTTTCATCAATTTTACGTTGAATAGCAGCTTGATCCTCTTTATTTTTTGCAATTGTATTATTTAAATTATGTAGTTCGTTTTCGATACCTTGAATTTCTTTACTAACAGCTTGCTTCTCTTGCTCTTTCTTTTGCATTTCTGCATCGTTTTGCTGCAATTGCTGTTGCATGTTGTTAAGTTTCTCGTCGTTTGACTCTGCTTTAACAGCGACTGTACTAGAAAGACTTATAATTCCTGCTAATACTAGACTACTGATTCGCTTAAAATAGTTCATAATCCGACTCCCTTCTTATACAGTTATACATGATTTATTTTACAGTTTGTTTACAATACCATTAAATACAGTTTATTTTTCATGACGAAAAAAAGGGAATTATGCATAAAATGTAATAGATTCTTAAATATTTAACAATTCCTATATTTAAAAATTATAAAAGATGCTAAAATCCAAATATAGAGAAAATATAACTTCTAAAGGCGGTTGAAATAAATATATGTTTACTCAAAAGAAATCACTCCAACATAAAATTGATCAATTAGAAAGTCGTATACAAGAACTAGAAGCAGAATTAAAACAAAAGGATATCGAACAACAAGAGACTATTTCTTCTATCCACGATCGTGTACAAAGCGTTGTTCAAGAGCATCAACTTGTAAATAACCAGCACAATACACTTCAAAATTTAGTTCAACAATTAAGCTCATGTTTCGAAAATGTTTCAACACGCACTACACATTCCAATGAATTAAATAATGAAATGTTACAAAAAGAACAAAGCTTAATTCAATCTATTGAAGAAATCATTGACTGCTCTAATGAAGGAAAAGAATCTGTTCACCGTTTACTTATTGTAATTAACAAATTAGGCGAACAATCTCAACGTACGTCTAATAGTATGAATCATTTAAGTGAACGCTCAAAAGAAATCGAGCAAATTGTAGAAGTCATTCAAAACATTGCAGCACAAACAAATTTACTTGCTTTAAATGCAAGCATTGAAGCTGCACGTGCTGGTGAACACGGTAAAGGATTCGCTGTCGTTGCCAATGAAGTAAGAAAATTAGCTGAAAGTACAGCTGAAAGTACAAAAAACATTGGCAACTTAACGAAAAAAATTCAAGAAGAAATTGAAAAAGCATACGATAATACAAAAGATAATTTGCATTTAGTCGATGAAGGTGTAGAAATGAGTGCCGATACAAACGCTAGAATTGAAAATATTTTAATTATGATTCAAACGTTACAAAACGGTGCTACTAATGTTATTAAAGCTATTGAAAACCAAAAGTCTTGTAATGATGATATATTACGAGAATTCGCTACTACACAACAAATGTTCCAAAAGTTAAATACTACTATTATGAATCACATTCATGATGCTGAGAAAGTCGATGTTCAATTAACGAAAAGTCTTGAAGAAACAGCAGTTTCTCATTAATAATAAAAATCCCTTATACTGCTATAAGGGATTTTTATTATATTTCGAATATTTATTTCTTCTCAATATTCATCCGTATCTTTGTTATAATGGACAAGTTGTTTCTTTCGACTATTAAACAAGGAGGTTATTATGGAACAATTTTACTACATTTTAAAATATTTAATTCTTGGTCTGTTCCAAGGACTAACAGAACCGATTCCGATTTCTTCAAGTGGTCACCTCGTTTTAGCACAGCATTTGCTAGGACTAAAAATCGAAGGGTTTAGCTTTGAACTACTTGTTAATTCAGCTTCATTATTAGCTGTATTACTTATTTATAGAAATGATTTAATTCGTCTAACAAAGAATGGTCTATCTTATATATTTACAAGAGCAGAAGATGCAAAATCAGATTTCTTCTTTATTATTTACCTTGTTATTGCGACCATTCCAGCAGGTGTTATTGGTGTTTTATTTAAAGATTACATCGATCAGTACTTAAAAGGTGTGAAAATGGTTGGGATTTCCCTTCTTATTACCGCTGTCGGACTTTGGATTATTAGAAACTTGCGTGGACGTAAAAATGATGGCGATCTTTCTATGAAAGACGCAATTATCGTCGGATTAGCACAAGCTTGCGCACTAATTCCTGGAATAAGCCGATCAGGTGCAACAATCGTAGCAGCGATGTTACTTGGTATGAAGCAAGAAACGGCTCTTCGTTTCTCATTCTTACTATATATCCCTGTTAGCTTAGGTGGTTTATTACTAAGTATTACAGACATTGCAAAAGATCC
Source organism: Bacillus cereus group sp. Bc031 (assembly GCF_027716265.1). NCBI lineage: Bacteria > Bacillati > Bacillota > Bacilli > Caryophanales > Bacillaceae > Bacillus > Bacillus cereus group sp. Bc031. The sequence continues at coordinate 40,856 of NZ_JAQFUL010000027.1, read as the reverse complement.
AAATCTAGATACACTATTCGTACCATATATCGTTGCATTTATCGCAACATTTATCATGACGTATATTTCATTAAAATGGTTTATGAACATTATGGCAAAAGGAAATTTAAAATATTTCTCTTTCTATTGCATTATCGTAGGTGTACTTACTCTTATTTTCTTATAAGGTAAAACTTACAAATCAAAAAGCGAGTCATTCTATTACACTAGAACGACTCGTTTTTTTATGCATATACTTTCTTTTCTTGACAATACAAACGAATAACATGTTTATTTTGTTGAAATACATCATGCGTTAGGCGGATAATAATAAAATTTCGTTTTATTTGATCATCATGAACAAAAATCTGTTCTCCCTCTTGAAAACGCCACGCACTTTCAAAAGTTGTAATATGATCCCCACTTACAGAAAAAAGCTCATATCGCATATTTTGTACCCTCTCTCAACTTATAATAATCATAATATCATTATATTAAATTTAGTATAACTTAATTCCGTTGAAATTTGTAATTTTTTCTATTTCGAAATATTTTAATTTTGTTTTACGCTTCTTTTAACGTTATAATGATAAACGAATTTTCATTGAAAGGAGCTTCATTTTGACTGCATATATATTTCCAATAAAAACAGCATTTATTTTATTTCCTATTTTAGCAATGTTCCTCTTAATACCTTTTTTAATATTTAACTACCGAAAGTACGGTTATTTAAATAAATGGCGTTCATTTATTTTGTACTCATTATTACTTTACTTATTAAATGCCTATTTTCTTGTGATTTTGCCGTTACCACAAACATATGATACTTGTAGCCTACAACCGGCTAATACACAACACATGCAACTATCACCATTTTATTTCATACAAGAAATTAGTAATCATACTTCGGCAATTTTAACGAAACCAGCTACTTATTTCTACCTATTAAAAGAATCTGCGTTTTTACAAGTAGCATTTAACGTTCTATTAACCGTTCCATTCGGTATTTACTTACGGTATTATTTCCGACGTAGTTTCTTACAAACAATTTGTATTTCTTTTTGTCTTTCACTCTTTTTCGAGCTGACACAAGTGACTGGACTATACGGTATATACAATTGTGCGTACCGCTTATTTGATATAGATGATCTGTTTTTAAATACATTAGGCGGCGTAATCGGCTTTATCATTGCACCAATTTTTACGTACTTCCTTCCGAAAGCAAGCGAATTAGATAGTCATATTGATTTGGAAACGAAACCAGTCGGATTCGTTCGTCGCTTTATCGCGATGCAAATTGATTGGATTTTCTTATCCATCGTTGTACCTGTCATTAAAAACAAAGGAAATTCTTTCTTTGTTTCTAATATTCAATCTTACACGAACATATACGAACTCATTTTCATAACGTGTTCGATCTTTATTTACTTTATTATCATTCCATACTTTACGAATGGAAAGACAATCGGTAAAGCATTGCTTCGTATTTACGTGAAAGGACAATCAGATCGTATTACGTTGAAGGAACTATTCATCCGTTATGGTATATTCTATTTCGTTTTAGGTGGAATCAATTATATTCTTTCTAGTAGCTCTATCTTAAATCTTAAAGAGCCTTTAGTATTAGTAGTTATATTATTATTCCAACTCGTAATTAACGGTCTATTTATTATTCATGTTTTATTACATGTATTTAGTCGTGATAAGTTACTATTTTACGAGCGAATTAGTCAAACAAGAAATGCGATTGTACTAAAAAAAGCTGACAAGTAATACTTTGTCAGCTTTTTTTCATAATCGTAAATAACTTTTCTGTGTAAGGATTTGAAAACATTTCTGCTTCATCTAATAATTTCCTCACCTTTAGAAACGAATGCAATTCTGGATATATATTTTGTAATTTTTCGTACGTTAACGTATGCATTTTTCCCCAATGCGGGCGTCCTTCATACTTTAGAAAAATTTTCTCCACCTCACCAAAATAAGCAGCATACTTCATACCTTTATACATATGAACAGCTATATACGCAGAATCTCTTCCATACGCTGGACTGAGCCATATATCATCCCTTTTCACATAACGGCATTCAATTGGGAAGTGCACTTTATACTTTTTCTTTTCAATAAGGTTTGAAATTTCTTCTACAACGGCCTGCATATAATTTGAAGGAACACTATACTCCATTTCATAAAATGGAACCGCACGCGATGTAGCAAATACTTCATAACTCGGACCAATTATTTTTGTATTCGGTACAGCTTTAGCTGATAATCGACTTACTCCTTTACTTATAGAAGGAAACCATTTACATCCTTTAGATAACAAAGAGAACATCTTATTTTCAAGTAACTCTACCTTTAGTTTATGCCATTTCAAATCACTTTTTTTCCCCGTTGTTTCGTTTGTAATTTTCACTTGCACTTCATCTGAATAAGGAAAAACAAAAAATTCAAAATGGCGATTCTTCTTATATTCTTCTAGCTTGTTCATTACAGTAGATAATGACTGTTTTTCACTTTTATAAACGAGTGAATAGGCTGGAATAACCTTCAGTTTTATTTTTACAATGATACCTAACATTCCAAGCGACAACTGAAAAGCTCTCCAATATTGTACATTCTCCGTTTCCGAACAAACTATACTCTCACCTGTAGATAAAACTGCGGTAATCTCTATAACTTGTGTTGATAAACTTCCAAAGGTAATACCCGTTCCGTGCGTCCCCGTACTAATTGCTCCTGCGATAGATTGCGAATCAATATCCCCTAAATTTTCTTGCGCATAACCTTTTTCCTCAAGTAACTTCCCTAGCTCATGTAACTTTGTTCCTGCCCATACTTCGGCAACCATTTCTTCCGTATCAATATTCACAATTCCCTTCAATTCATCTAAAGAAACTAAAATTTCTTCCGTTTGCACAAGAGGTGTAAACGAGTGTCCTGAACCGACAACACGAATTTTCTTCCCTTTCTTTCGTGCAAGCTCTACAACTTCTACTACATCTTGTATACTTTCTGGATACATCGTATAATGCGGTGTTCCTTCTACATTCCCTGTCCAATTTCTCCATTTTTGTCCCTTTATAGAAAGCATTGGCCATCCCCCCGATATGTTGAATACTTCCCAATAATCTCTCCTTCTTTCACACGATATAAAAACGGAAACCGCTCACATAACTCTCCAGCTTTACTATGGCGAAACAAGATACAATCTCCTATTTCTACTCGTTCCTCACCGTTATAGAAAATCGGTGTTTGCACTTCACCAGCACCTTCTAAAGCTAATAGTTTGGCACCATCTGGCCTCCAAATCTCAGGTTCTTTATCTTTTCCGATTGCTCCTGAGGCCATATATCCACCACCTAAACAAGTGTAAATTGTTGGTGCTGGTTTACGCACAACTGGTAAAGCAAATCCGACAGCTGGATGAAATTGCACCTCTTTATAATAATCAAACAGCTTCGGGGCATAAAAAGCCGAACCTATTGTAATCTCTGAAACTGAATGATCTTGCTCAGTTGTTTTTATACTTCCTGTGCCTCCCCCATTTACAAACCTTAGTTCAATACCTAGATTTTGTATTTCTTTTACGATATGTCCTCTTCTTTCTTTAACTTCTAACACTGATTTCTTCTTTAAATATGAAATCACTTTACTTTTCGCTCGTTGATTCGGTATGTGATCTCCTACCCCAGCAATTTGGGCTTCATATCCCATTACACCATCTAGTATTAAAAATGATGATTCTTTCAACCTTTTTACTATTTTCAAAGCACCTTGCACATCTTTTACCGGTGATCTTTTGACCCCAAAATGGAACTTAAAAAAAAGACTACTCATATCAATATCTAAGCAAACACGAAAACATCCTTTAGACTTCTCAGCAATTTTTTCTAAATAAACAATATGATCTTCACAATCCACCATACAAGTTATAATGAGCCCTTGCTTTGTTAGCAAACTTATTTCATGTAACGCTCTTTCATCATAAGCAGGATATCCGAGCAATAAATCATTGAATCCTTGTTCAATTAAAAATAAAGCTTCCCTAGGTGAAAAACACATAATACCTTGAAATCGTTCATTTGCAGCTAAAATCTTTTGCATAACCGGAACAGAACGTAACGATTTACTCGCTATACGAATCTTCTTATTGCCACTTAATTCTATAATCAATTGAATATTTCTATCTAAAGCTACTTCATCCAAAAATGCACACGGTAATGGAACTTCTTTAAAAATTCCTCGATCCACATTTTTTCTCTCCTCTTCTCTATATGTCTTATACATATTGGAAAGAAAGTTGGAATCTCCTCTACAAAATAAAAAAGTTTCTTCCTATTTAAGAAGAAACTTTTTTAGGACTACTTCATAGAAATAGTTGCTGCTACTGGATAATGATCAGAATAATCATCATACGTATATTTTTTGAGCCATGATGTAACAGTCCACTGTGGAGATTTCGGTTGTAACACTTTATTCTCTACAAATGACGGGTTCGCATGGTCTTTACTTGCAATAATATAATCTAAATACTCGGCAGGGCTATCAGGGAAATTATATTTTGCAATACTGTTTGTCGTCGCATCCCAAGTTGCTGTATGTCCCGTATAAGATGGAATAGAAGCGTGCAATGTTTTGAACATTGATGCGTATTCTGAGTCACTATTGTTCTCAGCATTTATTTTATTCACATTCATATCACCACCAAATAGGACGTACTCGTCATTTGGTATATTTTTATTTTTAATAAAATCTTGAATTTCTTTTAACTGGTTTGTACGTACAGATGCAGGTGAAGTTTTTCCGCACATACTATCTTCTGCCTGCAAATGCGTCCCAATTACATGAACGAAACGATCATTTTTCTTAATCTTCGCGTATACAAATCCTTTATTCGATAAATTATCCGGCCCGCATCCATTTGCAAATACATATTGAACCTTTTCAACGATCGGCCATTTGCTCACGATTGCAACGCCTCCATCTTCAGGCGTTGAAGATGAATAACTACCTAACGTTTTATCCCATTCATTTCCGTTACTACGACCTAATACAGCTGTTTGATTTGGGTATTCTTTCTTCAAATTTCCTAAAAGGCGATCTGAAGCACTATTATCAAACACTTCATTTAATATAACAACGTCTTGATTTTTAATATAATCTGCCGCCCCAATTAAATCAGCACGCTGACTTTGTCCCCAATTCGGATATAAGTTAGTTGATAGCATGTACACGTTATGCGTCATCACTTTCAAAATGTTGTTTTGATCTGTAGACGTATCTGCTTGAGCTGAAGATCCTCCGTATAAAACTCCTAAACCAATCCCAAGGCTAAGTACACCTTTTAGCAATTTACCTTTCACGTTCCATCCCTCCATGTGTATAGTAATAAAAAGGTCAAATACTCTATTGTGAGATTTGACCTTTTTTAAATACTTAACGATCTCCGTACGTATCAAACCAAAGCTGAATGTATCCAGCAGTAACACGTTGTGCATCCATTAATCGCTTACCTGTCATTGGCGTAACTTCAGCGCGCCATTTATCTGCATATTCTTGTGACACAGCTGCTTTTACGAACCAATCTTTCGTATTATCATTTACAATTCCAGAGTAATCTTGTTTCGCTACTACTGCCGCTCCATGAATCCACTCTTCTGGATTTGTACCTTTCCAGTTCCAATATCCATTTCCATCCGTCACTTTATAATTATCTTTTATCGTATCTACAAAGTTTTCATATTTAGAATGGAATCCTTGTGGATACGAAAGATTTGTAAAGTTTGCTGCATGCATCGGTTGGTTTACATCTCCTAAATAATGAAGAGATAATCCTAAATAGAAGAATGCTTGTTTCATATCTTTATTTTTATATGATTCACCAGCTAATTTAAAATATTTAGCGCCAGTTTCTTTTGCCTGCTTTTCAAATGGAATATATGTTTTTCCATTGTCTGGATCATAGAAATGTGAAGCAAATGTGCTATTATCATAATAAGGATTTTCATAGTCAGCAGCATAAATACCGTTCTCTAACTCCGTACGCCATTCATTTAATTGTGCAACTCGATCTTGTTTTACAAGTGTTGTATTGCGAGACATAATATCAATCGCACGGTTTACAATCCATAAATGAGAATTTACGCCTTCTTTATGTTTATCTTCAGCAGACCAGCGGTGAACTATTTTTATTTTACTTCCCCCATCGTTTTCATGAGCAAATGCAACGCTTTGTAAAGGAGCTACTACTGTAATAGCTGCTGCTAAAGCAAATACTTTCTTTTTCATCTGAAATCCTCCATTTTATAATCGAATTATTGTAAACTTTTTGTTAGGATCCTATGATGTCGTCCGGTTAACCTATGACTAGAATATCCCACCTTTCACGAAATTTCTATCACTAAATTAAAATATTCAGATTTTCATATCATTATAACTTTATACACAGTGAATATAATGAATGAATACATTTTCATTCTAATAAACTATTATTAAGGCTTATCTAAACTAATGTAAAAAAAGAGTAAAGCATCCACATGCTTTACTCTTTTTTTCTATTCGATAATATACTCGGCAGTTGTACATTAACTGCCAACTTATGAATAAATCCAAATACTAATCCAATCCCAATAAATATGTATAAGATTGTAAATATCTTTCCAAAATCAGTTTGCGGGCTAAAATTAGCATCACCGACAGTCGTCAACGTGACCACACTAAAATATAAAGCGTCAAGAGGACGTAATCCTTCAACTGTACTATAAAAAATCGTACCGGATGTTAATGTTAAAAATGTTAATACGAATAATACTTGAAATTCTTTATCTTTCCACGCTCGTAAACAAGCTTTTAGCATCCGTTTCAATGTCAACATAAATGAAAGCATTAGACTTCCCCTTCCAAACAAAATACCTGTAGTTACAGGAAAGTCTATCACCTTTCTGTATAGAAAAAAAGTAGCCCTCTTCTATTTCTAGAAAAGAGCTACTTTTTACTATTCTATATTATTTAGGTGAAACAAGAATTTTCACTTGTGTTTTATCTTTTACAAGTGCTTCAAATCCTTCTTCAACAACTTGATCTACTGTGATTTTTTTCGTAATTAATTTCTCTGCCTGAATTTGGCCAGAGCTAATTAATTTAATAACAGCTGGGAAGATATGACGGTATCCTAAAATACCAACCACTTCTTTTTCTTTTAGTACAAGATTATTTGGAGTAATTGTTGCGTCTTTTTCCCATACACTAACAATTACAGTTTGTCCTTCAAAGCTTGTGCTTTCAATTGCTTGACGAAGTACTACTTCAACACCAGTTACTTCAAAGCTTACATTTACACCTAAACCATTTGTTAAGTTGCGAATTTCAGCTAATACATCTTGAGTCGCTGGATTCAATACGTAATCCGCACCTGCTAATTTTGCTAACTCTTGACGTTCTTTAGAAAGCTCGACTGCAATAACAGGAGTTGCTCCTGCTGCTTTAGCTGCTTGGATAACAAGAAGTCCAATTGGACCACAACCAAATACTGCTACAGCTTCCCCTTCTTTTAATTTACTTTGACGTACTGCATGAACTGCTACAGCTGCTGGTTCTACAAGTGCACCTTGTTCATATGTCATTTCATCTGGAATATGGTGAACCATATCTTCTGGTACTACTGTATATTCAGAGAAACCGCCGCCTTCTCCGCCAAGACCGTGGAAAACAAGTTGTTCACAAACATTGTAATGTCCATGTTTACAAGCTTCACATTTACCACAAGAATAAATTGGTTCTACAACGACGCGGTCTCCCACTTTATGAGATGTAACGCCTTCACCGATTTCAACTACCTCACCGCTAAACTCATGACCTAAAATAACCGGTGCTTTTACATGTGTTAATGGATGCTCTTCTGTGGGAATAAAAATAGGTCCTGCTAAATATTCATGCAGGTCTGTCCCGCAGATACCACACCATTTCACTTTAATCTTAACTGCTCCTGGTTTTACAGTTGGTTCTGGTACTTCTTCTACTCTTACATCACGTTGATTATGCCAAAGTAATGCTTTCATTTTATACATCCCTCTCTATGTATATAATTAACCTGGTGAAGTTTACAAATCTATTATAATACTTCTATCCATATATTTCAAAAAAACAATCTCGTTCCCACTAAATTTTAACAAATAACGTTCAATATTTTGTCACTTTGTACTTTTTTCCACATCTGTTAATTCAATTTCATTGCGGTTGAAATTAGCATTATGCCATAATAGCATAGGAGAGGTGAATATCGCTTGAAATATTTTATTTACTTTATTGTTATCGTAGCGTTTCTAGATACATTTTCACAATTACCTATTATGAGTACGTTCGCTCAAAGTCTTGGGGGATCCCCTCTTATTATTGGGCTAGTTGTCGGCATGTACTCATTTGCTAATATGATTGGTAATATTATTGCTGGCGCTGCTGTCGATAAATTTGGTGCAAAAAAAATACTTTATATAAGCATGGGACTTACGAGTTTCATAGTCTTGTTATACACTGTTGTTCAAAGTGGTGAACAACTATTAGTTGTGCGCTTTATGCATGGCTTTAGTGACGGATTTTTAATTCCTGCTGCCTTTACGTTTTTATCAAAACAAACAACTGCAGCAAGGCAAGGTAAGGCAATGGCTCTATCTGGGGCTGCTGTTGGAACAGCGGCAATTGTAGGACCTTCTTTTAGCGGAATTATGAAAGCAACTGCCGGTATAGAGTGGGTGTTCATTACCATTTCTATTTTAATGGTTCTTGGTACAATCGTATCTCTCTTCTTCTTACCAAATAACGTATCAAGAAAAGATACTTCAAGAACACAAATGATGAACAAAGAAGATATGTTTGAACTATTGAAATCAGAACCGTTATTACAGGCATATATTGGTGCTTTCACACTCATGTTTTCACAAGGAATTGTCACTTATATGTTACCAGTAAAGGTTGAAGCATTAGCCCTTAAAGCATCTACAACAGGCATGATGTTAAGTGTATTCGGCATTACCGCTATCCTCTTCTTCTTACTGCCAACAAATCGTATTTACGATCGATTTAATCGTTCAAAACTAATGTTAATTGGTATTGCAGTAATGGCATTAGCATTATCTTTACTTGGATTATTCGCAACAAAAGGCATGCTCTTTATCGTTATGATGATTTATGGCATTGGGTTCGCTATCCTTTTCCCATCGATAAACGCATTACTTGTTGAAAATACAACAGATGATAAACGCGGAAAAGCATTCGGATTGTTTTATGCTTTCTTCTCATTAGGAGTTGTTGCTGGATCCTTTACAGTTGGAGCAATCGGGGCATCCCCTAGCGTTAGCTTCGTTATCGGAACTGCATTCTTATTAACATTTGCCGGAATGATTTATGTCAGAAGCAAAATAAAAAACAAAGGCAAAGTAAAAAAGACAATGATGGGTTAATTCCATCGTTGTCTTTTTTTTGCCGAATATATTACTTTTGTGTGTAGCTAAGTAACAATGTAAATAAATTGAATGGTAAAGGCAATACTACATTTCTTCTTTTACAAAAAAGTGTATCAATACCAACGATACTTCGACAATTTCCTCGGAAATATTTCCTTTCCCTACATAATTTGATACACTATAGATAAACAGACACTTGTATTACATAAGCTAAAATAATAACTTACTGTACAAATTCAAAAGCACATTCTTCATATGAAGAATGTGCTTTTCTGTTATTAACGTTTAATCCAAACAGCGCCTGCTGATTTATCCTCTGCCTGTCCAACAACTTGGAATTTAAGTCCAAGATTCGGAACTTTTCTTCCTGCGTCTGCAATTTGGTTGTTACTATATACTTTTGAATCATCAAAAGTTGTAACGCCTTGTAATCCAGAATAGTTAAACTGTCCACGTGTTAATGAATTTACACTCCATGCTGGTGTTTGATCAAATGAAAATGCTGCGTCTGCAATTTGCATACCTGTATTACCGTAAGTTGGTTTTCCGTTTAAATTGCCAACAAGTGCCTCTGGATGCGAATCTACAACACCAAGGAATCCTTCACCTGGATGCACCCCAACCCAGTTATCTTTGAAACTATCATCTGCATACCAAACGACAAGACCTGTATTATACACTGGACCTTTTCCTGCTTTTAAACCATTATCTGATCCCGCATAGTTTCTCCACTCTAAGTAGTAATAATGAGCTTTCTTCTCTGTCCCATCAGAAACAACAAAACCATTTACATTCATTTTAGACTGTCCTTCTGCATCATCAGAAAATACAACTTGTCCATCAACAGTTACATTTACATTGTCCATCGCAAAACCTTTATATGTTACAGCTGGATCTGTAATATAATCGAATTGTAGTTTCACTTTTTTGCCTTTAAATTGACTTAAATCATATGATTTATCAATCCATTTTCCATCTGTTGTATCTTTATCTCCTTGGACTACTTTTTCTCCAAGTCTATCAATTAATGTTTTCGTTCCATCTTCTGTTACTGCATGCACTTCAACAAAATCGCACTCTGCTTCTAACTCATAATTTGCTTTATAATCAAACTTTGCATTTGTTCCTTTTGTTAAATCAAAGAACGGTGTTTCTAATGTTGTATGCATATCATCGCCTCTTGTACTATAATATGCATGCTTTCCAAACTCCGGTTTAATTGTTTCAACACTTTTGCCTGGTAAGTTAACACGTACAACACCTGGACGATTTGATTTCGTAACACTTTGATCAATATATGTAGGAACTCCTGCACCACGCTTAATTTTATCGTAATCTACTTCTAAAATTTTTGCCCAGTTGCCACCCATATTCTTTTGTAAGAAATCTTTATTTTGTGGTGAAAAACTAGTTGGCTCTGTTCCTGCAATTTTCCCTGTCCAACTACCTCCACTCATTAATGACCAAGCTTCGACAGGTGAACCAGTTCCAGTATATTTCGTATCATATTCATCTGGTAATCCAAGATCATGTCCAAATTCATGCGCAAACACACCTACTGCTCCATCTTCTGGTTCAATTGTGTAATCATGTGCTGCTACTTTTCCACCAAAGTAATCTACTTTTGATTTTGTACCTTCAATCGCTACTGGATCTACTGCTAATTTTGAACGATGTGACCAGATCGCATCATCACCTAATTTACCACCACCTGCTTCTTGACCAACACCAGCATGGATTACCATTAAATGATCAATTACACCGTCAGGTTCATTTTGATTCCCATCCCCGTTTGTATCATATCTATCAAACTGATCAAACTGAGATAAATCTAACCCTTTCTCAGCAGCTGCATGTAAAGCTTCTTTCACTAAATCACGTGCGCCTTTTGGACCTTTGTTATCGTGACCACCGCTACCATCAGCTCCATAATCAGATGCTTTTCCTGGAACTGTTAGCCACTCCGTTACATATCCATCTGTCGTATAACTACCGCCAGACTGCTCTTCGTAATATTGTTTAAATGTTTTTACTTTCGAACCATCAAATAACGTATATGGTTCATTACCAAATAACATCTTTTGATAATGCTCTCTACTAAAGTCATTCGAATACATATACCCTGGTGTTTGATCAATATTATTATGTTTATAATCACTAAATTCAACAAGTAACACTAATACCTTATCCGTTCGAACAGATCCCTTATACGGCGCTTGCTTTGCTTTAGATGTTGGAACTTGCCCATTCAATTGTTTTTTATTTGGTTCAGGCTTTTGCTCAGGGCTAACGTTTTTTTCAGGTTTCTTTACCTTTTCCTTTTCTTCCATTTTTTTCTCTTTTATTTTTTTCACGAAATCAGATGCCTCTTTAGCAGTATCAGCTGGAAGAATTTCTTTATTTGCCTGGTCCCCTTGTTTCTTTTCAATATATTTCTCTACAGCCTTTTTCGTCTCTTCTTTAGAAGATGCTGGATTAATTTCTCCTCTTTCTTTCAGCGCTTCCGCTAGACGATCTTCTTGAATTAAATTGTAATCAATTGGTGTTGTAGACACATTTTCTTTCTCTTTTGCTGGCGTTTCTGCGTACGCTAATGGAGCACTCATTACAGATGTGCATCCGATAATTGCCGCAATTGCTAATGACGATAACACTTTAAATGGCGCTTTTCTTCTCATTTCATTTCTCTCCTTTTATAAAACTTAAAATTCAGATAAATCGGGATAAATAAGTGCATTTAAATCAAAAGCTCTACTTTCTGCCCTCCCTATATAAAAAGGCATAATTCTATAAACATTAAGCTTTCTGTTATAGAATCATGCCCTCCAGTTTTCTGGTCAGACTCTCTATCTGTCTATATCAAAATATGAAAAATAAAGAGTGATTTGTATATATTAAATAGTTTATATAACAAATTTAAAAGACAATATGCAAAATTGCATGAAAATTCTTTTAAATAAAAAAAAGAATCCTAGTCACTTAAACTAGGATTCTTGATTTTCTATTATTTCTCTTGTGTTTTTTCCCAATCAGCTAAGAATTTCTCAATTCCTTGATCTGTTAGTGGATGCTTCACTAATGAAGCAATTACGTTTGCTGGGATTGTTGCAATATGTGCACCATTTAATGCTGCGTCAGTTACGTGAACACTGTGACGTACAGATGCTGCGATGATTTCTGTTTCGATGCCGTGAATTGCAAAGATTTCTGCGATTTGACGAATTAAGTCCATACCGTTATGACCGATATCATCTAAGCGACCTAAGAATGGTGAAACGTATGTTGCACCAGCACGAGCTGCAAGTAATGCTTGAACTGCTGAGAACACTAATGTAACGTTTGTACGAATTCCTAAGTCAGAGAACGCTTTTACTGCTTTTAAACCTTCTGTTGTCATTGGAACTTTTACAACAACGTTTGGAGCAATTTTCGCTAACTCTTTTCCTTCTTCGATCATTTTATCTGCTTCTAAGCTAATTACTTCTGCACTTACAGGTCCTTCTACAACGTTGCAAATTTCACGAATGCGCTCGTGGAAGTCTACACCTTCTTTTGCTACAAGTGATGGATTTGTCGTTACTCCAGCTAATACGCCTAATGCATTTGCCTCTTTAATTTCGTTAATGTTTGCTGTATCAATAAAGAATTTCATTTGTTATTCTTCCTTCCTAATTTTCATTTTATATTTATTTATTTTTCTTAATAAGCTCTAATTCAATCGGAATAGATTTGTCCACTTTTTTACCTTGCGTGATCTCTTTCGCTGTTTGCATCGCCTTCTCTCCGATTAATTCCGGTTTTTGAGCGACTGTTGCAGCCATACGCCCATCGTTAACCGCTTTCACAGCATCTTCTGTTGCATCAAATCCAACAACGACTACATCCGTTTTTCCAGCAGACTTCAATGCTTCAAGTGCCCCTAATGCCATTTCGTCGTTGTGCGCAAACACGGCTTTAATGTCGCTATTCGCTTGCAAAATGTTTTCCATAACAGATAATCCTTTTGCTCTATCAAAATCAGCCGCTTGTTTAGCAACTACTTTTAAAGATTTATCCGCTACGTTATGGAATCCTTTCCCGCGCTCACGAGCAGCAGAAGATCCAGGGATTCCTTCTAATTCAGCAACGTTTGCTCCTTCGCCAACTAATTCACGAACGTAATCACTAGCCCTTTGACCACCTTCAATGTTATTAGAGGCAATGTGAGAAACAACTTTACCTGAATTTGCAACGCGGTCTACTGTAATAACAGGAACATTCGCTGCATTTGCTGCACTTACTGCTGAAGCAACAGCATCTGAATCAGTTGGATTAATAACAACTACATCGACACCTTTTTGAATTAAATCTTCAACATCATTTGTTTGCTTTGCTGCATCATTTTGTGCATCAACAGCAATCAATTCGATGCCACTATCTTTCGCTTTCTTTTCTGCACCTTTTTTCAAAGTTACAAAGAAGGGATTATTTAAAGTTGAAACAGAGAATCCAACTTTAATAGTTTTATTTCGACCTTTATCGCTAGAATCCTTTGCCCATTCTGGTGGTTCCATTGAACAACCAGCAGTAATGACCATAATACATGCAACGAATATAAGTAACCATTTCTTCATGAACTGTCCCTCCATTACGCTTCTTTTCGGCGATCAATTAATACAGCTAGTAAGATTACAAGTCCTTTTACAACTTGTTGGAAGAAAGAAGATACACCTAATAAATTTAAACCGTTATTTAGTACACCGATAATAAGTACACCGATGAATGTACCAACAATCCATCCTCTTCCCCCAGAAAGACTAGTTCCATCTAATACAACTGCTGCAATTGCATCTAATTCGTAAGAAGTACCTGCAGTCGGCTGTGCAGAATCTAGTCGTGATGTTAAGACAATACCTGCAAGCGCTGCCAAAATTCCGGAAAGACCGTAAATCATTACTTTAATTCTCGTAACATTAATACCTGATAATGCTGCTGCTTCTTCATTTCCACCAATTGCAAATGTACGGCGACCAAATGTCGTTTTCTTCAAAATGAAGTACAGTACTGCGAAAGCGATCATCATTGTAACAGCGGGTACCGGAATACCAAGAAAATAACCTCGGCCAAACATTTGGAACATTAAATGATCACCAAGACCAGTGATCGGACGTCCGTCCATATAAACAAGCGTCAACCCGCGAAAAATAGTCATTGTTGCTAAAGTCGCAATAAATGGAGCTACTTTTCCCTTCGCTATGATGATACCGTTTACAATTCCCATTACAAGACCAGCTAATAATCCAACTGTCATCGCAAGGAACGGGTCCATGCCACTTGCCATCATTCCAGCAACAAGTGCACTTGATAATGCTAAAATAGAACCTACCGATAAGTCAATACCCCCTGTTAAAATTACAAAGGTCATTCCGAATGCAATAAGCGCATTAATCGATACTTGACGCAGTATATTAAATAAATTTGGAATTTCAATAAACGCTGGATTTAAAGCCGTAATTACTACAATAATTAGCGCTAGTCCAATTAAAGACCCAAGTTGTTGTAATACATTCCCCTTCTTAGCCATCCTTACTCTCCCCCTGTAGCTAGTGCCATAATAGACTCTTGTGATGCCTCATCTTTCTCTAAAATGCCGCCGACTTTTCCTTCATGAATAACAAGAACGCGATCACTCATCCCTAAAACTTCTGGAAGCTCAGATGATACCATAATAACGGCATCTCCTTCTTCGGTAAGCTTATTCATAATAGAGTAAATTTCTTTTTTTGCTCCAACATCAACACCCCTTGTTGGCTCATCTAAAATGAGTAACTGCGGGTGGATACCTAGCCATTTTGCAATTACAACCTTTTGCTGATTTCCACCAGAAAGAGATTTTACCGCTTGCTCTCCACTAGATGCTTTCACATTAAGAAGCTTCATCATGTCCGCCGTAAACTGTTGTTCTAGTTCGTTACTTACGACACTCCCCTTTGAAAGACTTTCTAAATTCGTTAAAGCCAAATTTTCCCGAATTGAGAAATCTAGCACTAACCCTTCAGATTTTCTATCCTCTGTAATGAAAGCGATTCTTTGTCTAATCGCATCTATCGGACTATCAATCTTTACTTCTTGTCCATTTATAAAAATTTGGCCAGAATCTAAAGGTTCGTATCCAAATATCGCTTTCATAATATCTGTACGGCCAGCTCCCATCAAACCAGCAACACCAAGGATTTCACCTTTTCTCACCTGAAATGATACATTTTCAAACTTCCCTTTTTTCGTTCCATTACGCATTTCAAAAATAACATCGCCAATTTGACTATTTCGTTCTGGGTAACGTTCACCAATGCTGCGCCCCACCATCATACTCACTACCTCATCAAACGATGTTTCCGGAATGGATCTCTTTCCGACGTATTCCCCATCACGTAAAATCGTAATGGCATCGCATATTGAAAAAATTTCTTCCATTCGGTGTGAGATATAAACGAATGAAACGCCTTCTTTACGTAATTTATTAATGACGGTAAACAACGTTTCAATTTCACGATCTGTTAATGCAGCCGTAGGTTCATCCATAATAATAACGCTCGCGTTCGTCATTAGTGCTTTCGCAATTTCGATAATTTGCTGTTGGCCAACCGATAACTCTCCTGCCAACATAGCGCCTTTTACATGTAATCCTAACTCCGCTAGTTGCTGCTGCGCAATCGCGTTCATTTGACGCGTACGTAAAATACCTGTCTTCCCATACATTAACTCTTTACCGAGAAACATATTTTCAGCTACTGTTAAATTCGATAATATGTTCAATTCTTGATGTATAAATGCAATACCGTACTCTTCAGCTTCTTTCGCATTTTTAAAAGTTCGTTCTTGTCCATCAATCGTAATCGTTCCACCATCTCTTGTGTATACACCTGTTAAAATCTTCATGAGCGTTGATTTACCCGCTCCATTTTCCCCCATCAATGCATGGACTTCTCCTGTTTCAATCATAAATTGTGCATTCTTCAAAACAGGATTTCCATTGAACGCCTTTGAAATATTTTTCATTTCAATACGCATTCCCATCACTTCCCTTTATTAAAAAATCACGCCTGCATGTAAAATTACATTGGCATAAGGCGTAGCCTCGCCTGTACGAATAATGGCCTTCGCTTTCTTTGTATGCTCTTTAAATTGTTCATGAGATACATATTCAAACGCTGGTTCTATTAATTTTAGTTCGATTTCTTTATTTACTTCCGCATTGTTGTTAATGACTTCTTCTGCTAACGTCACTTTTTCAATTGCCATATCATCCGCTACCACTTGCAATACATCTAAAAAGCTAGGTTTTCCTATTTCAACAGCTAGATCAATTCTCTTTACTCCGTCAGGAATTGGTAAACCGCAATCAGCGATTACAATCGTATCCGTATGTCCAAGTGAAGCAAGCACTGCTGCAATCTCACTGTTTAATACGCCGTGCTTTTTCATCCGACAATCACCTGCACTTCACGTACTCTATCTCTCGTTGGCATACCGCCTTGTGCTCCAAGCTTCGTTACAGAAAGACCACCAGCAATATTCGCAAAACGAATTGCTTTTTGAAGTGTTTCTCCTTCAGAAAGCGCAACTGCTAATGCACCATTAAATGTATCACCAGCTCCAGTCGTATCTACTACATCAACAGCAATGCTAGGAACATGTACAATCTCCGTACCATTATGGAAACGTACACCGTTAGAACCTTCTGTCATCAATAGTTTGTTTGGATATTTAGCCAGTAACTCTTCAATTGGTGATGTGAAATCATCTAATACGATGCGACACTCATGTTCATTTGGCGTAATATAAGTTGCCTTTTCTAAAATATCTTCTGATAACACTTGTGCTGGCGCTGGGTTTAACATAACCGGGATTTTGTGTTCCTCACAAATAGCTAATACATATTTTACTGTTTCAAGCGGAATCTCTAGTTGAAGCACAACCATATCAGCTTTTATAAGAAGATCTTTTGAACGATTTACAACCGACTCATTGACAAGAGCATTCGCTCCTTGCACGACAACAATACTGTTATCCTCTTCTGCTAAAACGATATGAGCAATTCCTGTCGCCGCATCTGTAACCGGTACCACATAGTCGATAAAAACGCGTTCGTTCTCTAAATTTTTTCTAACTACAGTTCCATAATTATCGTCTCCTACCGCTCCAACCATCGCTACATTTGCGCCTAATCTAGCTGCAGCAACCGCCTGGTTAGCTCCTTTCCCTCCTGGAATTGTATGAAATGCTTCACCAATTACTGTTTCCCCTGCTTTCGGACGTTTTTTTGAAACGGCCACTAAGTCCATTGAAATACTACCTACTACTGCAATATTTGGCATCTATTTCATCTCCTTATTTCGTTGTATTTCGTTCTATAATTTCAATCGGTAAACGATAGTGTTTCTCTTCTAATACGTTTCCTTCCATCTGCTCTAACAACAGTTCTGTTGCAACTTTCCCCATTTCATAAATTGGCTGTGCAACAGTTGTAATAGATGGATACATCATCTCTGTTAAAGAAATTCCATCGAATCCGATAATTTGTAAATCATCCGGAATAGAAATCCCCTTTTGAAGCGCAGCCTTTACGATACCTATTGCAATTAAATCATTCCCAGCAACAATTCCATCAATATGCGGGTATTCTTCTAATAGTTCCACCGCTACACGCTCACTATTAGCTGGATCAAATGTACTCTCTGCAATCATATAAGAAAGATTATTTTGCGTAATAACGTCTACAAAGCCTTCAAAACGTTCATTAGCTGTACTTACGTCACGCGGTCCACGAATATGCGCAATATGTTTACAGCCTTTATCTATTAATAACTTTGTCGCTGCCTGACTTCCCGCATAGTTATCTGCATACACAGCAGGTATACGCTCATTAAACATACGGTCAATTGCAACGACTGGTACTGACAAGTTCATGTAATTCACACTATTTTGTGGATTTGTCGCTACAATAAATCCATCTACATTATTTTGCCTAAGTACATCAATATATCGCTTTTCTTTCTCTAAACTTTCATCAGAGTTACAAAGTACAACTGTATACCCTTGCTTATGCGCTACATCTTCTACGGCACGTGCAACTTCTGGAAAGAATGGATTCACGATATTTGGAACAACTAAGCCAATTAAACGAGATTTTTTATTATACAGTGAACGCGCTACTGTACTAGGCTTATAGTCTAGCATCTCAATCGCTCGTTCTACTTTCTTTAACGTATCTTCATGAACATATCCATTTTTATTTAACACTCTGGAAACGGTCGCAACAGATACTCCCGCTAATTTTGCAACGTCTTTAATCGTACTCATTTTCTTTCCTCTCCATTTCATGTAACCGTTTACAGAAGATAATATAACGTATTTCTAGAAATACGTCAATCATTTCTCACGAAAAAGCTTTTAAGGTTATACTCAAAAAAGCACCGCCATAAGGCGATGCTTTTTCATTACGAATAGGATACAGTTTGTTCTTTTTCCTCTGTAGCTGGCTCTTCAGCATCTTTTTTACGATCTGACAGTTTAATCTTCTGTAAGAAAATCGTAAAGATAGCGCCTACTACGATAAATACTAATCCTGTTAAGAATACAGTATGAAGTGAGTCTACTAAAGAGTTTTTCAAAATTGGTACAATGCTATTAGCGAATGCTTCTGGCATTTGTTTTAATGCCTCTGGACTAAATAACATTGAATATAAGCCTTGCGGATCTGTATGAATCATATCTTTAAATTTCGTTACCATTTGTCCCGCTTCTTTCGGGAATGTATCTAATACAGGTACTAAATTTTTTGTTAACGTTGTACCTGAAGTGTTATTCATGATTGATCCTAAAATTGTAATACCAAATGTTCCGCCGATTTGACGGAAGAACTGACTTGATGATGTTACGACACCAAGATCTTTTTTCGGGAAGCTTTCTTGTAACGCTAATGTTAATGTCGGCATTACAAGACCCATTCCTAAACCGATAACCATCATATAAGAAGTAGCAGTCAATTTAGTTGTGTGCATATCCATCGTTGTTAATAACCAGAACCCTCCAGCCATTATAAGCATTCCTGTAATAATTTGTGGTTTTACACCAACTTTTAATACAAGTTGCCCGCCAATAATACTCATCACAATCATTGTAATCATCATTGGCGTCATAATTGTTCCTGATTCAGCAGCACTTACTCCTACAATTCCTTGCATGAAGAATGGTACGAACATAATCGCACCGAACATTCCAATACTCATAAAGAATCCAATCGCATTTAGTAATGTAAATGTACGATTTTTAAAGAAATGCATCGGTAAAATTGGTTCTTCCGCTTTCGTTTCAACGATAACAAAGCTAACGATACCAATTAAAGCTAATGCAAATAACCCGATAATTTGCCAAGAATCCCATGCGTAATCTTTCCCGCCAAACGTTAATGCAAGTAATAAACTTACAACACCGAGAATCATCGTAAAGATCCCAGCGATATCAATTTTAATTGGTCCTGTTTGTTTATGTGATTTTAATCCCATTGCAATAAAGATTGTTGCTAAAATACCAACTGGCAAGTTAATGTAGAATACCCATCTCCAGTTCACTGCATCTACAATCCAACCACCCACTTGTGGTCCAATTACAGAAGCAAGACCGTATAACGCACCAAAAATACCTTGCCATTTCGCACGTTCTTTCCCCGTGAACATATCTCCAATAATAATCATAGCCATCGGCATCATAATACCGCCGCCAAGACCTTGAATACCACGGAAAATAATTAATTCTGTCATACCATTTGCCATACCACATAATGCTGAGCCAACCATAAAGATAACTAGCCCTGTTATATATACGTTACGACGGCCAAGTAAATCCGCTAATTTACCTGCGATTGGTACAACTGTCGTTGATGTTAACATATAAGCTGTTGTTAACCACGTCATTAAGCTTAATCCGCCTAGTTCACCAACGATACGTGGCATTGCTGTACCAACGATCGTTCCATCTAAGGCAGCAAATAGCATCGCAATGATTAAACCGATTAACAACAACTTTCTATTTATATTTTCTTGTTGCTCCATGTAATCTCCTCAATTCCTCTTAGTTATTCTCTTTTTTCTCTTGTGTCCCGCAAATAATTGTTTCTAACTTCTCAAAGAGGCGTAACAAATCTTCTCTTTCTTGTAATTCTAAATGCGAGAAATATTTTGCAATGTGCTCATTACGAGCGGTCATTGCCTCTTCTACTCTAGCTTTCCCCTTTTTGGTTAACTCAATGACGACAACACGACGGTCCTCTTTGTCGTGATAACGCTCTACAAGCTCTTGGTCAATTAAGCGATCGATCATCACTGTAATTGCACTAGGCTTTACATACATCTTTTTTGCTAATTTTGTCGCCCTTGAAGCTCCATAATGATCTAAAATCTTTAAAATATAAAACTGCGGTGGTGTAAGTCCTGTTGCTTGCATTTGTTCTAATAACTCTGTCTGCATTTTCTTTCCAATCGAAAAGGCAAGAGCTTGAATTTTATCGATATGCGTCATATCATTTGGCATGTTATCCACCTCTTATTTAAACAATAAAATATTTAACGTATTTAAATATTAATCCGACGAACAAAATCCGTCAACACTTTTTATCTATAAAAACGTTTACATTTTTGTCACAAAGTTGTATAATTTTCGACGAAGTTAATATTGACAGTCACGGAGAATCGGAGTACACGGCTATGAATCATAAAAAAGGAAACTTTTTTATATTTCATGGCCTTTTTATATTCTCTCTGACTTACGACACTTCGAATTAATTTGGGGAGGATTTTCATTTTATGTTTTTCACACAATTCTTTAAACCTGCGCCCCACGCGGAACGCTTACCAGCTGATCGCGTTGATAGTGAATACCGTAAATTACGTTTACAAGTATTCTTAGGTATTTTCATCGGCTATGCAGGCTACTACTTTGTTCGAAAAAACTTTTCACTAGCAATGCCATACTTAATTGAACAAGGCTTTAGTAAAGGGGAGCTTGGGGTTATCCTTTCAGCAGTTTCTATCGCTTACGGATTAAGTAAATTTCTTATGGGTATCGTATCCGATCGTTGTAATCCTCGCTACTTTTTAGCAGCTGGGCTATTTTTATCAGGTATCATTAATATTATTTTCGGCTCATTTTCTTTCATTACAACGAGCATTATACTTATGTTTGTACTTCAGTTTTTAAATGGATGGGTACAAGGGATGGGATGGCCTCCTTGTGGTCGTACAATGGTTCACTGGTTCTCTATTAGTGAACGTGGTACAAAAATGTCTATTTGGAACGTCGCTCATAATGTCGGTGGCGCACTTATGCCTTCCCTTGTAACATTAGGGTTATATTTCTTTGCAAATGACTGGAAAAGTATTTTTTACTTCCCAGGTATTCTTTCAATTTTAGTTGGTATTTATGTATTAATTACGATGAGAGATACACCTCAATCTTGCGGATTACCTTCTATTGAAGAACATACTGGAGAATATCCACCAGATGAAAAAGTACAAGATCGCGAACGCGAACTTTCAGTAAAGGAAATTTTATTTACATACGTACTAAACAATAAATTTTTATGGTACATCGCTATTGCGAACGTTTTCGTATATTTCGTACGTTACGGTGTTGTAGACTGGGCTCCTACTTATTTAGTAGAAGAAAAAAGCTTTACTCATAGTAGCTCACGTACAGCTTATGCTCTATATGAATGGGCTGGTATTCCAGGTACACTTCTTTGCGGCTGGATGAGTGATAAACTATTTAAAGGACGCCGCGCACCTGCTGGTATTTTATTTATGGTTGGTGTATTTATCGCCGTTCTTGTATACTGGCTAAACCCTCCTGGTAATCCAATGGTTGATAGTATCGCACTTGTTGCAATTGGATTTTTAATTTACGGACCTGTTATGTTAATTGGTCTACACGCTCTTGACTTAGCACCAAAGAAAGCGGCTGGAACTGCAGCTGGATTAACTGGCTTCTTCGGTTACTTAGGCGGAGCAGCTTTCGCTAGTGCCGCTATGGGCTTTATCGTCGATGCATTCGGATGGGATGGCGGATTCATCTTATTACTTGTATCTTGTGTACTTGCAATGTTCTTCCTTGCTCTTACTTTAAAGACAGGATCTCCAAAACAAAAGCAAGCTTAAGCACTAATATTATTCTTATCAAAAAAAGAGAGACTGTTCTTTCCAGAACGTCTCTCTTTTTTCTACATATAATACTTTTTTCTTACAAAAGATTTATTTCCCTCTCTTATACATGTTAGCGTTTTCAAAGCGCTTCAACTACTTATATACATGCATCCAATCTCTATATAAAAAGATTTTTGAATATTTTCTCAACTTATGCTTGTCAAACATCGTCAATTTATATTAAAATAACAACAACATACAAAATATTTAGTCTTTTCAGAAAGATGGAGGGATAGCCATGAAGAATCCACTTCTTCGCATTGAAAACTTACAGACTTCCTTTCGCATACAAGATCAATATCATGCCGCAGTTGATGATGTTTCGTTAACTGTCCATGAAAATGAAATTGTCGCGATAGTTGGTGAATCAGGTTGCGGAAAAAGTGCACTTGCCCTTTCCATTATGCGACTGCATAATGAAGCAAATACAAAATTACAAGGGCAGCTTAACTATAGAGATAAGGATTTACTAACGATGTCAGCCGCAGAGATGAATAAAGTACGCGGATCAAACATCGGTATGATTTTCCAAGAACCTCTTACAGCACTCGATCCTCTTATGACAGTTGGAAAACAAATCGAAGAAAATTTAGACTACCACACAAGCCTTTCAAAAGTTGAAAAGAAAGAACGCACCTTAGAACTACTTCATCAAGTTGGTATTCCAAAACCAGAACTTACATATAAACAATACCCACACGAATTATCTGGCGGAATGAGACAAAGAATTGTTATCGCAATTGCAATTGCTTGTAACCCAGCACTCGTTATTGCGGATGAACCGACAACGGCTCTTGATGTAACCATCCAAGCACAAATTTTAGACTTACTAAAATCTATTCAAGAACAAACGAAAATGGGCATCATTTTAATTACTCATGATTTAAGTGTTGTCGCAGAAACAGCCGATCGTATCGTCGTTATGTACGCTGGACAAGTTGTAGAAACAGGAAAAGTTGAAGAGATTTTTAACAACCCTCTTCACCCATATACTCGTTCTCTATTAAACTCCATTCCATCTGCGTATGCTGAAAAGGAAAAATTACATGTTATTCAAGGTGTTGTGCCGACATTAGCTAAGTTACCTCGCACAGGTTGTCGATTCCAAGCACGAATTCCGTGGATTAGACCTGATCAACATGAAGAAAATCCCGTTTTACATGAAGTAAAACCAGACCATTGGGTACGTTGCACTTGCTACAAACATTTTAACTTCCAAGATAAGAAAGGAGATGACGTAACTCATGGCACTGCTTAAAGTAGAAGATTTAAAAGTACACTTTCCAATTAAAGGTGGTATTTTCGGTCGTACATTAGATTACGTTCGTGCTGTTGATGGCGTAAGCTTCGAACTACAACCTGGCGAAACGTACGGAATCGTTGGGGAATCTGGGAGCGGCAAATCAACAACTGGAAAAGCAATTATGCACTTAACAAAAGCAACAGGCGGTAGCATTCATTTTAATAATAGAGATTTAACAAAATTAAGTCGCTCAGAACTAAGAGAACAGCGAAAAGATATTCAGATGATTTTTCAAGATCCTTATTCATCCTTAAACCCGAAGAAACGTGTTATGGATATTATCGCTGAACCACTTCGGAATTTTGAGAAACTCTCACCTGATGAAGAGCGTAGAGCTGTTCAAGATTATCTTGATAAAGTTGGCTTAAATCCAGAGTCTATTTATAAATACCCACATGAATTTTCCGGTGGCCAAAGACAGCGGATTGGTATTGCACGCGCACTTACACTAAAGCCGAAGCTTATTATCGCAGATGAACCTGTATCTGCACTTGATGTGTCAGTACAAGCGCAAGTTTTAAACTTCTTACAAGATTTACAATCTGAACTCGGACTAACATACTTATTTATTAGTCATGATTTAGGTGTAATTCGCCATATGTGTGACCGTATCGGTGTTATGTATCGCGGACGCATTGTGGAAGAAGCAACTAGTGCTGAAATTTATAATAACCCACAGCACATCTATACGAAGCGCCTAATATCAGCTATTCCTGATATTCGTCCTGAAAACCGCGAACAGCAACGGAAATTACGTCGTGAAGTAAGTGCTGAGTATGAGAACTCATATGAAAATTATTTCAACGAAAATGGCCGTGCTTACGATTTAAAACCAATCTCGCCAACGCATCGGGTGGCATTACCATAAGGGAGTGATAAAACATGTGGAAGTTTATATTACGGAGATTTTTAGTGATGATCCCGCAATTATTCGTGTTAAGTGTACTAGTCTTTTTACTAGCTAAAGCGATGCCCGGCGATGCATTAACAGGCAGAGCAATGAATCCGAAAGCGGATCCAAAAGTGATTGAAGAACAACGTGAAAAGCTTGGATTAAATGACCCAGTTACAACACAATATGTTCGCTGGATTAAAAATGCAGTGCAAGGTGACTTCGGTATTTCCTATGCACATAAAATGAAAGTAACTGATTTAATTGGAGAACGACTTGGAAATACAGTATCTTTAGCACTTGTTATTCTTATTCTTACTTATTTAATTGCCATACCACTGGGAGTTATAAGTGGGCGTTGGAACGATACATGGGCTGATCGACTCATTACCATTTACAACTATCTAGGTTTTGCTACACCACTATTTATATTTGCATTAATTATGCTCTTCCTATTCGGATTTAAGTTTGCAATATTCCCAACCGGTGGTAGCGTAGATCCTCAAGTTGCAACAGGTACATTCGCTTACTATTTAAGCAAATTAAATCACATGCTACTACCAGCTTTATCTGGCGCACTTATTGCAACAGTTGGTACTGTTCAATATTTACGAAGCGAAATTATTGATACGAAATATAAAGATTTTGTACGTACAGTACGAGCAAAAGGTGTTCCAGAATCAAAAATCTATTCTAGACATATTTTACGAAATTCATTCTTACCAATTGCAGCCTTCTTAGGTTATGAAATTACAGGATTGGTTGGCGGTGCCATCTTCTTAGAAAGTATTTTTAGCTATCCAGGAATTGGACAACTATTTATACAATCTATCTCTCAACGCGATTTTAGTGTAATAACTGCACTCGTTATGTTTACTGGATTTGCAACGTTACTTGGAACTCTCCTTTCAGATATTATTCTAAGCATCGTCGATCCACGTATTCGTATTGATTAAAGAAAGGAGCAGACGTTATGTTAGCAAACCCTGAAAAACAAACTGAAGTTGTTCATTACGAAAAAAGCCCTTCTGGTTTCTCTATTATGTGGCGAGAACTTCGTAAAGATAAATTAGCAATGTTTTCACTTGTTTTCCTAGCAATCTTATTACTAGCGGTCTATGCAACATCTTTTATTATGAAACAAGAAGATATTGTACGAGTTGATTTATTCGCTATTTATGCTCCTCCCTCTGCTGAACATTGGTTAGGAACAGATTATGGAGGACGCGATATTTTCGGCCAACTTATTATTGGTACACGTAACTCTTTTACAATTGGATTAGCAATTACTATTCTTTCTTGTTTAATTGGCCTTTCAATTGGATTAATTGCCGGTTATTTTGGAGGAGCAATTGATAATATGATTATGCGCGTTATCGACTTCGTTATGGTTTTACCATTTTTAATGCTTGTAATTGTATTTATTACACTTGTTCCTACATTCAATATCTTTACTTTCATTTTAATTATGAGCGTGTTCTTATGGACAGGAAAAGCAAGATTAATTCGCTCAAAAGTATTAACTGAAAAAGAACTCGATTATGTCTCTGCATCAAAAACATTAGGAACACCAAACTGGAAGATCATTCTTTTCCAAGTACTACCTAACTTAAGTTCCATTATCATTGTTAGCGTTACATTAAACCTTGCTGGAAACATCGGTATTGAATCTGGGCTAACTTTCTTAGGATTTGGTCTACCAGAAAGTACCCCAAGCCTTGGCACACTTGTTAGTTATGCTAGAAATCCAGATGTATTACAAGAGAAATGGTGGATTTGGTTACCCGCATCAGTCATGATTTTAACATTGATGCTGTGTATAAATTTTATTGGTCAAGCGCTACGCCGTTCGGCCGACGCAAGACAAAGAAAAGGATAAGGGGTGGAAGAAATGACAAATAAGCCAAAGTTTTTCAAAGTATTAAGTACACTTGCAGTTTCAACATTACTACTTTCAGCATGTGGGGGCAGTGGTGGTAGTGAAAAAACGAGCAGCACAAAAAAAGTAGATACAAATAAATTTAGTACAAATGTTAAAAATGATAAAAAGGAAGTTAAAGATGGTTCATTAACATATGGTCTTGTTTCTAACACACCATTTGAAGGACTTTTGAACTTTGCTGTATATGAAGGAGATCCTGATAACCAAGTCATTACCATTTTCGATGAATCTTTATTATCAAATGACGAAAACTGGGAATATACGAATGATGGCGCTGCTACATATGAAATTTCTAAAGATAAAAAGACAATTACATTAAAAATTAAAGATAATGTAAAATGGCATGATGGAAACCCTGTTACCGCTGAGGATTTAGAATACTCTTATCTGGTGATTGGTAGCAAACAATATGCTGGTTCTCGCTATGATTCTCAAAT
This sequence comes from Bacillus cereus group sp. Bc031, assembly GCF_027716265.1. Taxonomy (NCBI): domain Bacteria; kingdom Bacillati; phylum Bacillota; class Bacilli; order Caryophanales; family Bacillaceae; genus Bacillus; species Bacillus cereus group sp. Bc031. The sequence continues at coordinate 13,604 of NZ_JAQFUL010000027.1, read as the reverse complement.
GCAAATGATTGAAGGTATGGAAGATTATCATAATGGAAAAGCCGAAAAAATTTCAGGTATAAAAGTAACGGATCCAAAAACAATTTCGATTACGTTTAAAGAACCAAATCCTTCAGTGAAAACTGGGCTTTGGACATACCCTCTTCATAAGAAATACTTAGGAGATGTACCAATCGATAAATTAGCAGAATCTGATAAAATTCGTAAAAATCCAATTGGTTTCGGACCTTTTAAAGTGAAGAAAATTACTCCTGGAGAATCCGTTGAATTCGAACGTTTTGATGACTATTATGGCGGAAAACCAAAACTGAAAAGCATGGTTTTAAAAGTTGTTAACCCTTCTGTTGTTAACGCGTCCTTAAAAAATGGTGATATTGACATTGCTGAAGTAAGTGCAGATCAATATCCAAATGTAAGTAAATTAAAAAATGCACAATTAGTCGGTAAAACCGATTTATACTATAGTTATATCGGCTTTAAATTAGGCCATATGGATAAAGAAAAAGAAGAAGTAGTAATGGATAAGGATAAATTTAAAGATGTTCGTGTACGTCAAGCGATGGCGTATGCTATTGATCGAAAAGAAATTGGTGAAAAATTATATCATGGCCTACGTTATCCAGCTAACTCACCAATTCCACCATCTCTACCAAAATATCATAACAATAAAATTGGTGCCTATGATAAAGATGTAGAGAAAGCTAAAAAGTTATTAGATGAAGCTGGCTATAAAGATACGAACGGAGATGGATTCCGTGAAGATCCAAATGGTAAAGAATTTAAAGCTAATTTCTTATCAATGAGTGGTAGCGATGTAAGTGAACCACTTGCAAAATTCTTTATTCAATCTTGGAAAGACATCGGCCTAAAAGTAGAACTTCTTGATGGTCGCTTACACGAATTCAACTCATTCTACGATATGATTAAAAAAGATGATCCAAAGGTTGACCTTTTCGCTGCCGCTTGGGGAACTGCATCTGATCCAGACCCTTCTGGTATTTGGGCTAAAAACGCACCGTTCAATTACACACGTTGGGCTACTGACAAAAACACAGAATTATTAAAACAGGGTATTTCTAAAGAAGCTGCTGATGAAAAATACCGTAAAGATGTCTACGATAAATGGCAAAAATTAGTTCACGATGAAGTACCATTAATTCCACTTCATTATAAATTTGACTTAAAAGGTGTAAATAATCGCGTAAAAGATTATAAATACACACCAGAAGATCAATACAAGTGGGGTAAAGTTAGCGTAACAAGCGATAAAGCAGAAACAGAGAAATAAGAAAATAGCTCCTGGCATCTACATACATGCTAGGAGCTATTTTTTCTTTACCATCCTTCTCTTACTATTAATAACAACCAATTCCTTCCCTACTCTAAGATTAAAAGATTTGATGAATTATCTTTATTACAACAGCTAACGTAACAGATGCAGCAAATCCCCCTAAACAAATAAGACCGACACCTTGGCTATATGATAAATTTTGAAGTGCTTTCATCTTTTCCATCCTCCCTATCTCCCCTTCGTTATTTTTATTTTACCAATGGAATAAATTTCATAACATCGATTTTTCTGACAAAAAACTTACAAATTTGTAAGTTAATATTTTCTAAAACTTATGTATCTATTATGTCCACACTCGCCCCTTTTATACGTCAAAAAAGACCTCGAATTATATCAAGGTCTTGCTTACACTACAAAATATTTCACTCAATTTATTTAATAATCATCACCGGACATTTCACACGCTTTGCTATTTTATGACTCACACTACCAAGCACCATTTCTTGCAATGTATTTAACCCTCTACTCCCAGCAATAACAAGATCTATATCTCCTGTATTTACATATTGAACAATCGTATCTCCTGGATCGCCATGTAATATCGTAATTGTATAAGAAATGTTCTCTTTCTTTAATAACCCTTCAATCTCTTTTAATTTATCTTTTCGACTAGCCGTTATTGTTTCTAAATCTGTTTGACCTTGTATAATATCTGATTTTGCTGTTCTATTATCTACTACGTACACAACTTCAACATTTGCTTCTTCGCTACATTTCGCAATATATGTTGCATGTTCCGCTGCTCGAAGTGCATGTTCAGAACCGTCACATGCTAATATAATTTGTTTATACATATGCTGAATCCCCTTTTCGTTATCCTACTCGTATTATATAATAAAGCCCCCTAAAAAGGAGGCTTCTAACTAGCAATTCTTTTATTATAAGTAGCTAAATTAGTAACAAGTTTTGCACTACGTTCATTTAATCCCGTTATACTTACTTTCACGCCACTTTGTTCATACTTCATGATAACTTTATCAATTGATGCCACTGCTGAATCATCCCATATGTGTGCGTGAGAAAAATTTAACTCAATTTCTTTTACATCTTCCTCAAATGAAAAATTATTTATAAAATCTGCCGTAGATACAAAGAAAAGTTGACCATGAATTTCGTATATTTTCTTATTTTCAATATATAAATGTTTCACGTGAATCTTTGCCATATTGAATGCAAATAAAACCACACTAATTACTGTTCCGATAATTACACCTAATGCTAAATTATGTGTAATTAAGACCACCACAACTGTTACAATCATAACAAATGCATTTCCTTTTGGTACTTTATGAATCGTTGTTACAGAGTTCCAATCAAATGTTCCAATTGAAACCATAATCATAACTGCAACTAAAGCTGCCATCGGAATATGAACGACATAATCACCTAAAACAAATAGTAATATGATTAAAAATCCGCCCGCTACAAACGTCGATAATCGCCCGCGTCCACCTGATTTAATATTAATAACAGATTGTCCAATCATTGCACATCCTGCCATTCCTCCGAAGAAACCAGCAACAATGTTTGCAATCCCTTGTCCACGTGCTTCCTTATGCTTATTACTTTCCGTATGCGTCATATCATCTAAAACTGAAGCTGTTAATAATGACTCTAGTAAACCAATAATTGCAAGCATAACTGCGTACGGTAAAATAATCCCTAATGTCTCAAGTGTAAAAGGCACGTCAGGCATGCTAAAGAACGGTAATTCTTTCGGCAGACTTCCCATATCCCCTACTGTTTTCAACTGTAATCCACTCATAATTGCAATACTTGTTACAACAATAATGGAAATAAGTGTAGACGGAACAGCCGTCGTAATACGTGGAAATACATATATAATGACAAGTCCTAATGCGACAAGTGCATACATTTGCCAAGTTGCGTTTTTAAAATGCGGCAATTGTGCTGTAAAAACTAAAATTCCAAGTGAATTTAAAAAACCACTCATAACAGATTTAGGTACAAACTTCATAAATGAGCTCAGTTTGAACACACCAAAAATAATTTGGACAATCCCCGTTAATATTGTTGTAGCAAATAAGTATTGCAAACCATGATCTTTAACAAGCGTTACCATTAACAATGCCATTGCACCTATTGCAGCTGAAATCATTCCAGTTCGTCCACCAACAAATGAAATGGTAACGGCAATACAAAAGGCTGCGTACAACCCAACGGTCGGATCCACGCCTGCAATAACAGAGAAAGCAATTGCTTCAGGGATTAACGCTAAAGCAACAACTATTCCTGATAGCACATCCCCTTTCACGTTGGAGAACCAATCATTTTTTATCGTCTGAAACAAAATACCACTCCTCTACTCTTTTATCCCACTATTTTCCGGGCAAGTAAGACCCCCACCTCAAACTTCAGCGACAACAAAGAAGTGAGGTGGGGATCAACTGCCCATAAAAGCTCGATTGGTGAAGGCTAATAATCATTGGGAGATGAACAACCACTGATTAAAGTTTCACTTTATCATTTGATTTTCTCCATAAGAAAATCTAGCCGACTGCACGAAGGCTATTATATAACGAGTAGAGGATTTTGCGCTATGTAAAAGTTTCCTAAAGAAAAAGACGCTACCTTAGCAGCGTCTTCTCTCATTTCATTAATGTCCACCGTGCCCTTGACCACTTTCTTGCACAATCTCTAACCTCTCATCTAATATTCCTTGTGTTTCAAATGAAATATCACTCGTACTTCCTAATAAGAAGCCGTGGTTATACGGTCCAAGCGTTGGGTCATCTTTAAACTTCGGTTGAATACTTGCAAGGAAATCATACACTGGTTGTGAAGCTTTTCCTTCCTCTAATAAGATAACGGGGGCATGTTTACCCATATGTGAAAATGGTGCTCCTGCAACTGCTAAGTCTGGTGTTTTGCTTGAAACAAATGATACACCGTGACCTGGTTTTGTGAACCCCCATCCAAATTTTGTTTTTTCATCTTTAAACTTTGCAAATGCAATAGAATTTTCTACTGGAGTCTCTCCACTAATACGCGTTACTTTCCCGTATTTGCTTAACTCTTTTTCTACTTCTTTTGAAATGATTTTTTCTGGTCCTAGTACATATATATTTGCTTTATCTTTTCGCATCTTTAATGCCTCTATCGTCGCTTTTGGCACTTTATTCTTTTCTGTATAAAGTAGTGGTTCTGGCATATGAGAAATCCAGTTTACAGCTGGTGTTGTATATAAACGCCCTTCCTCTTCAGATGAGCCGATAATAACACTATTCGGATAACTACCTGTTATATCGGCATATTCTTTATCCACATCTTTAGCAAATGTAGCTGGGTCCGTTTCTTTTATTTGCTTTACTTTATACTCTTTTAATTGCTCAAGGATAGATGCATCGACATCCCCCATCACCATAATTTGTGTTCCATCTTTCGTTCCGAGCGGATTTAATCGTTTTATTTCTTTTAATGTCATTTCGGGTACCTTTTCTTTTTCTATAAATAGAATCGGTCCGTTATTCGGATGATGAATAAGGTCTGCACTTGCAATACCTAATTGCCAGTCTTTTACTGGTACTAAAATAACAGCGCCTGGCTGATTCTCTTTATGCGTTGCTGGCCATATCGTCTGCGAAGTTAATACTGCCATTTGAAGAGGATCATTTGTGTTTAATCTCGTTACATTTTTTAAACTTGTCGTTAATAAATCATTTGCTGCACCTTGATTCATTTCTTTCGGCGCAGTTACCTGCTGATTCATTTTCATTTCCTTCTTCTCTGTTTTCTTCGCTTCTTTAGATTCATGATTTTTATGATCTGCATTTGTTTGTCCACACGCCGCAAGACCAACTGCTGTAATTATTGTTATCCCAAAAACTCGGGTCATTTTTTTCACTATACCGCCTCCGTATAAATCATTTTCGAGCCAATATGATTACCTAAAATGGAATTTCAACTTTACAATAACAAGCAATTCTGAAGAAATTATGCAGACGCATTACAATCTGCACCATTTCTTCATGATTTTGCATTACAATTTAAGTAAAGATTACATATGGAGGGCTCTCTATGATTGATATACTGCTCGTAGACGATGAACCGAGAATGCTTGAATTATTAACGCTTTATCTTACTCCAATTGGATATAACTGCATATGTGCACGATCCGGAGAAGAAGCGATTTCACATATAGAAAATCAAAACTTTAAATTTATTTTACTGGATATTATGATGCCAAAGATGGACGGATGGGAAACGTGTAAAAAAATCCGCTCATTTAGTAACGTTCCTATCATTATGGTAACAGCTCGTGATCAAACGGTAGATGTCGTCCAAGGATTAAAAATCGGAGCAGATGATTACGTAACGAAACCTTTCCATGAAGAAGAGCTTTTCGCGAGAATTGAAGCTGTTTTAAGGCGAACGAATCAACGGACGCAAATCCAATATCACGGCATTTTATGGGATGAGGCAAAGCATTTCGTTTCTGTCTATAACGAAGAACTTCTTCTTACACCAATTGAATTCTCTTTACTCGGATTATTTTTACGTCATGTGAACTATGTATTGAACCGTGATCAGCTCATTGAACGAATTTGGGGATTAAATACAAATACAGAAGATAGAACTGTCGATTCACATATTCGTAATTTGCGTGATAAATTACGAAAAGTGAATTTCCCTATTGATGATCATTTAAAAACTGTGTACGGAGTTGGCTATCGATGGGTTGATACTCTAGATTAAGGAGCAAAGCAATGAAGCGAATTTCTATTCAGCTCGGATTTTATTTTTTGATTGTTACACTTTTAATCGAAAGTGTTCTATTTGTCTCGCTTTATTATAGTCTTGTCAACAATAGAGTAAATGAAGAAATGACAGCTTTATTAAAACGCGGAAATAGTCACAGAGATGTCCTTGAAAAGTATTTTGATAAGCAAACAATCTCTCATGTTGCACTAATGGAATCCGAAGCCGAAACCACTGTTGTTATTACAAATGCAAATAAGGAAGTACTAGCTAAATCCAATGAAATAAATACTACTATAAAAAAGCATATTGAAAAGATGCAAACACGGACAGATCATGATGGAGCGATTATAGAGAATCACTGGAAAACATCTAATTATATATGTACGGTTAGTCCCATCATAGTAGCTGGAAAACATGAGGGGTATGTGTATATGTTTCTTGGGACAGAATCTATTGAAAAGTTGGTGAATGGATTAACAAAACAATTCATTATCGCAGGTGCCATCACGTTTCTACTCACAGTCATTACCATTTTTCTTTTATCTCGGTTATTAACAAAACCATTGTTACACATGAAACATGCCACTGAAAAAATGAGTAAAGGAGATTTATCAGTTTCATTAACGACTACTCGAAATGATGAAATTGGTGAAATTGGTGAACTAGCATCATCTATTCAAACACTCGCAAATGATTTACATTATATGAAAACAGAGCGAAGTGAATTTCTAGCAAGTGTTGCTCATGAATTACGAACACCTTTGACATACGTAAGAGGTTACGCTGACATTGCTTTAAAAGAAACCACATCTCCCAAGCAACGTTTACGATATTTATCTATTATAAAAGATGAGTCTGATTACATCACAAACTTAGTTCAAGATTTGTTCTCCCTTGCACAAATGGAACAACATAACTTTTCTATTCAAGTAAAGGAAGTGCATTTACACACCTTCCTTACGCGTATATGTGAAAAAGTAAACGCCATGTATAAAGAAAGGTACATTACAGTTTCTTTCTCTTGTCCTCCTACACTGCTAGTAAACTTAGATGAACAACGATTCGAACAAGTTGTGGTGAATATTTTAAATAACGCTTATAGACATTCAAAAAAGCATTCTCATATAAACATTTCTGTTACAGAAGAACATAAAAGTATTTCCATTGCAATTGAAGATGAAGGCGAAGGTATTCCGCTTGAAGACCTCCCTCACATTTTCGACCGCTTTTATCGAGTTGATAAAGCGAGATCACGAGCTACAGGCGGAACTGGTTTAGGATTATCTATCGTGAAAGAAATTGTAGAGCTGCACGGTGGGAATATTACTGTAACGAGCGAAGTTGATCACGGATCTTGCTTTATTATTTCATTGCCATCTATACAAAAACACGACTACCATCAGTAGTCGTGTTTCTTTATCATTTTACTTTATAATATAAGTTTACAAATTGCCCAAAACGTTTCGTATCCGTTAAAGTTAAATGAATTTCTGGGTTCTTGTCTTGAAATAACGGAACTCCAGAACCTAATATATGCGGTGTAATCGTAACAACATATTCATCAATTAAATTATTCTTAAAGAACTCTCTCAGTAGACTCCCTCCACCGACCATCCATATTTTAGATCCTTCTTGCTCTTTCAACCTTTTCGTAAACTCCACTACATCTTCATTTACAAACTCCACATGTTCGTTTGAACCTTTTTCTGAGTTAGAGAAAACATAACATTTTTTATCTACATACGGGAATGTGTCCATATGCTCTACTACATAATCGTACGCTCTTTTCCCCATAATTATTGTATCAATCGTTTCATACATTTCTGTATAACCGTTATCTCCCTCTCCTTCCGTTTCCATTAACCACTCTAAATCATCATTTTCTTTCGCAATATATCCATCTAAGCTCGCCGCAATAAATAAAACGATTTCACGTGACATATCTTTTCCTCCTTGCATCTCATCTTGATAATCATCTTGATAACATATGATGTAAACAATATACTAACAATAAAACATGACAATTTATGTCATGTTAAAAAGAAAAAAGGTGATACATTTGTCAAAAGCTAAACGCTTATTAGATATTCTTATATTTGCTTCTGCCAAAAAGACATTTACAGCGCAAGAAATAGCTGATGAATTTAATATCTCCGTTCGTACTGTCCATAGATACATTTTAGATTTAAGCGATATGGGGTTGCCCATTTACGCAGAACAAGGTCGTAACGGCGGCTATAAAGTATTAACGAATAGAGTCATTCCACCTATCTTATTTACGGAAGAAGAAGCAGTCTCCATCTTTTTTGCTTTTCAATCTTTAAGTTACTATCGCGATTTGCCTTTTAACACAGAAATCAATTCCGTTACACATAAACTGTATAGCTCCCTACAACATGATGCGAAAGTGAAAGTTGATAAAATACGTTCTTACATCGCCTTTTGGAATCCGAAGCGTACAATTGATACACCTCTTTTAAACGAAGTACTAACTGCGGCTATTGAAAATAAAAATTTACAATTTCAATATGAATCTAAATCAGGGATCAAAACAAAACACGTTCATCCTATTGGTGTATATGCGCATGACGGGCTATGGTACTTACCATCCTATGACTTCAGTAGAAAAAAAGTATTACTGTATCGCGTTGATCGTATTCTTTCTATATTATCAACGGAAGAAAATGAAGATACATTCATGAATTTAGAAGAGTGGTTTGCCTCTAACTCTAACGTAATACATAGTCCTACTCAGTTACATGTTTTACTAACAACAGAAGGTGTACGCCAATGTAAAAGCGTGCCTTACCTTGAAGAATTCGTTGTAGTAAACGAGGACGGGACAGGATATATACATTCAACAATTGATAAAGGTGAAATAAACTTTATTATCCCTTTATTTTATAGACTTGGAAAAGATGCAAAAGTGTTAGAACCGAAAGAATTAATAGATGGTTTACGTATACGTGCGAAGGAAATTTTACATATGTATGAAGACGAAAAAAGCTGCTAGATGTAAGCAGCTTTTTAGTCTCTTTGTTACTATTGACGAATATCAATCCACCAACGATGTTTCGCATTCATATTTTCAGTGTCGCCAGTCCCTCTGTAATTGAAAGCATCCAAAAAGATTGAATCTAGTTTATCCTCATCTACAAAATAACCTAAGTTAACCTTCACCGTTTCTCCTGGTCGGATACTACCAATATTGTAGAAGCTTTTTCCATCTCCATGAGGCTCTAAATAATCAACTTCGCCTGTCATAATATTTTTTTCTGCGATTCCATCTTCTTTAGCGTAGTTCCATGCATTCCCTTCAAATTTAAGCTGTTTTATAGATGGATGCATATAGATTTCTTCTGTCGACTTTTTACCAATATTTTTTACTGTTGTTTTTAAGTAAACAAACTTAGGATTAACTAATTTTGTTTCTACTAATTTATGAATTGAATCTTTACCATTTCCAAGTTTATATACATCGCGTCTATATGGTATCAATTGTCCCTCTTGATCCAAAGCTTGATTCTTGCTTAATATCTCTAGGCCAAGTTCATTAAAGTTCTCTTGTTTAAAATCTTTGATTGAATCAAAGACTTCAACTTTTTCTATCACATATTCAATTTGGCTGTTATCCATAGATATCGTTACTGGAACCTTTTGCCCTATATGAAATAGTCTTTTGCTATCCTTCTTCAAAGGAATTACCTTAGTTGTTTTACTTTCTTGGCTAAAATACTTTTTATCATAATCGCTTATATATGATGACTTTTCTTTTGACGTGGGCTCAAGTGAAATGCTCCCTAGCACATCTATCATTTGTTCTTCGTTTATATCATTTCCAATATAACTTTGTAACATAATTCCTTCTTCCTCAAAATAGAGAAAAATTACTCTATTAAACATTAAATCTTTATTACCATTTTCTCTATGAACAATTACTGCCTTCTTACCATTTATCTCTTTTTCTTCATAACTTTTCGAGTACAGAGTTGGAAAATCTGAATTCCCTCCTACTCTCCAAAGAACGAATGAAAATCCCCCCATTGCGTAGTTATCTTTAAATGAATATTTCATAGCACTATCATCAATTGCTTCCATATTTTCTGGCAATTTACCTATTTTCAACTTATACCACTTATCACTCTTTTTTGAGTCCTTGTTTGATACCGAAACATTTACTTCGTAATTTTGTTTTTGGACAATCATATTATAGACTTTCACTGCACCAAAAACGGTTGTCGGCATACCAATCAATAAGCAAGCAGCAGCGATTAACATACGATGTTTTTTACGCTTTTTCTGTGGCTTCTCGTCTTTCAGCTTCATTTCCTCCATAAACAATTTCTTTTTGCGCGTATATGTATGTGAAAATTCATGTTGTTCTTCGAGTTTATCAAAATCATCTAAAGCAATCTTTTCAGCAAGTTCATATATTTCTTTGGAGTTCTTTGAATTCGTCATGTTGTATACCTCCTATCATATTTTGGACTCTTTTTCGAGCACGCTCAAACTGCTTGCGGACATTGACTTCCGTTATCCCCATAACACTTGAAATTTCTTGATACGTTAAGTTATAGAAGACTTTATACTTAAACACCTGTCTATTAGACTCATTTAACCCTTTTAGTAATGCATCAATTTGAACCTCAGACATTTTACGTTTTTCCCACTCTTCAATATTTTCATCTACTGCTTCTATCGATTCTCTTTCATATTCTTCTAAAAATGTTTCATGTCGTTTATTTTTCCGGTAACTATCAATCGCCTTGTTTTTCGCGATCCTCAAAATGTAGCGTTTAAGTTCTTCAGTACTCAAGCTATGGAGCTTTTCCAAGTTCTTATAAAGAGTAATAAACGTCTCTTGAACTGCATCTTCTGCCTGCTGAATATTATTTAAAATAGAATAAGCTACATAATAAACCTTTTGTTCGTACAACTCGTATAGCTCTTCCATCTTTTCATAATCGTTGTTTGTAACTTTCATATAATTCCTCCTCTCACTCTATATAACGAATGAGCACCATACTTTGTGACACTGCAAAATCTTTTTATAGATAAAATTTAATAATAGAATAAACAAAAGCCCAATTTCTCTATTTTAACTGAGAAATTGGGCTTTTGTTTATTAGAATTTTCCTAAAAACTTCTTTAAAACATCCCTCTTACACTTTTTCATTAAGCAGTATTTGCTCTATCGCCCCTTTTAATAAGCGCTTAGTCTCTTCAAAATTATGATTCTGCTTTTCTCCCGATTGTACCGTATAAAATTCAGCAAACGAGCGCTCTTTATATCTTGGTACGACATGCATATGGTAATGTGTTAACTCGTTAAATACTCCACCATTTTGACAAACTGTAACTCCATCTGGTTTATATAATGCCTTAATCGCTTTTGCAATAAGCTTAGAAGCATCCATAATGGATTTTGCTACAACATCATCTAATTCATCTACTTCTACAACATGCTGTTTTGGCACAATTAAAGTATGTCCTGGATAGAAAGGTGCATGATCTAAAAAACATGTTACATACTCATCTTCGTATACTCTATAAATTTTTTCCTCTTCGTTTGCTAATTTACATCCTAAACATTCCATCATACTTTCCCCCCTCTCTAAAACAGAAAAACGTGAGAGCCGTATTCTCACGTTTTTCTGTTTTACTTTATTAGCTCAATTGTTTCCGTAACTTTTATACTATCCTTTACAGATTGAACAATTGTGCAATTTTTCACTGCAAGCTGCAACGCCTTGTCCAACTGCTCTTCTGTAATGTTTTGTGCTTTAATTTTATAGTGCAAATGAACACTTTCAACTGGTTTTGATAAAGCATCACTTCTACCAATTTCCGTTTCAATTGTAAACGTATCATATGTAATACGTTTCTTTTCTAAAATTGTTCGAAAGACAATTGCACTGCATCCTGCGATAGAAGAAACGAGTAATTGTAACGGTGAATACCCGTTTTCTTTTCCAATCGCTAATTGACCATACGATAAATCTGCCTCAATATCATCTTGTTTGATGGTTAGTTTCATTTGTTGTCTCCACCTTCATCGGTTTCTGCCGTTTCTTATTTATATAATAATATATGTAGCAGAAAATGATAAATGGAATACCACAATATAACGCCATTCTTTGTTCTGGAATAAACGCTAAACTAATAACGACGATACTATTTGTAATTAAAGCTAAAATAGGAACAATTGGATATAACGGTGTTCTATATTTTAAGTCCTCTAACTTTCCTCCGCCTTTTATATACTGACTTCTAAAGCGCAATTGCGACAGGGCAATAATGATCCACCTTGAAACAGCTGATAAACCAGCTATAGATAATAAGTACATGTATACTGTATCTTCTGCAAGGAAACTTGTTAATAAAGATAAAGCAGCTACAGCAATTGTTACGACTAGCGCTGTAATTGGAATACCACGCTTATTTACTTTCTGGAAAGACTTTGGTGCCATTCCTTCATTTGCAAGTGACCATAGTATACGAGTTTCCGCATATAATCCTGAATTCGCTACAGATAGTAACGCTGTAATAATAACGAAGTTCATAATATCAGCTGCGTATGGAATACCGATTTTATCAAATACAACTACGAACGGACTTTCAATTACGCCAGCTTCTTTCCAAGAAATTAATCCTACTAAAATCGTCATTGTTAAAATGAAGAATAACATAATGCGCCATACTGTATTACGGATTGCACGTGGAATTGTTTTTTCTGGATTTTCACTTTCTCCCGCTGCAATCCCGATTAACTCTGTTCCTTGGAACGAGAAGTTAACTGTAATCATTGTAAGTAATACGGCAGCTAGTCCATTCGGGAATAACCCGCCTTCGCTTACAAAGTTAGAGAAAAGAGGTGCTGCTTCTTTTCCGTCATATGATATAAATCCTAATAATGCACTACCACCAAGAACAACAAAGGCAAGAATGGTAACTACTTTAATACTAGAGAACCAAAATTCTAATTCAGCATAACTTTTCGCCGAAATTGCGTTTGAAGCATATAAAATAACACCGAATACGAGACACCATACCCAAACATCAACATTCGGAAACCATCTTTTCATCATTAAACCGATTGACGTTAATTCTAATCCTACTGTTACTGCCCAGCCAAGCCAATATAGCCAGCCGATCATAAAGCCCGTTCCTGGTCCAATAAACTTCGTCGCATACTTTTGGAAAGAACCTGAAACTGGCATCGCTACCGTTAACTCTCCAAGACAAAGCATTGTTAAATACATAATAAATCCGCCTACTAAATATGAAAGGATGGCTCCCCCTGGTCCAGCCTGATTAATGGTGTAACCTGAACCTAAGAAAAAACCAGTTCCGATTACACCACCTAGTGCGATCATAAATAAATGTCTACTCTTCATCGTACGATGTAATTTCTCATTCGTTGGTTGCTGCATCTAAATCCTCCCCCTACCAATACCCCATGCCCATCAACTTAAGAATTTTCACTACCCCCAAGTGACAAAAAACGTTATTCTTTCTAAAAAGCTAGCTA
>NZ_JAQFUL010000026.1:0-58708 GCF_027716265.1 Bacillus cereus group sp. Bc031 | reverse complement strand
GTACATTACGTGTTTTTTAGTTTGTTTGAACGAAAGTTCATTTTGTTTTCGTTCTTAAGTTGATGGGCATGGGGGAAATACGGCGAACGTTGAATTTGAGGCATTAACGAGTTATTCAATGAGTTTGTTAAAGCCAGGTTCTATACCATATCAGCAGGTTATTACAAATAAGAAAGAAATTCCATCAATCCCTACGGCGTTGAAAAAAGAAGGGTATTACACAAGTGCAATTCATTCATTTGGTCGCACATTCTTTAAACGTGATGATGTATATAAGGTGTTAGGATTTGATAAATTTAATGCAGCTGATACGATGGAAAATGTAGATGTTGATGGAGATTATATTAGTGATTTAGCGATGAGTAAAGAGATAATTGCTGAGTTAGAGAAACAAAAACAACCTACATTTATTCATGTAGTTACGATGCAAAATCATTTTCCATTTACAGAGGGCCGATTTGGTGAAAACCTAATAGAAATTAGTGGGCTAGAAAATGAAGAATCAAAGGGAGAATTAGAAACGTATACAGAAGGGTTAAGACGTTCAGATGAGGCCCTTCAATATTTAATAGAGCAACTAGATAATTTAGATAGACCTACATTATTAGTATTCTTTGGAGATCATCTTCCATCATTAGGAACAAATAAATCTTTTTATAAAGAGAATGGGTATATAACGAATGAAAAAACACCGAGCGAACGTTTAGCGATGGCCCAAACGCCGCTATTAATGTACGCAAACTTTGATATGCCAAATGATAATTTAGGTGTAGTAAGTCCAATTTATTTTTCTAATCTTATTTTTGATTATGCAGGATTAAATAAATCCTTATTTTATCAATTTTTATCGGCATTTTACAAGGAAATACCAGTGCTTAGAGATGAATTAAAAGTTGATAAAAATGGAGAGGTAATCAATGATTTAACAAAGAAACAAAAAGAAATGTTAGAACAATATAAAATGCTCCAATATGATTTACTCGTCGGAAATCAATATAGTAAAGATATCCTCTTTAAATAAAGTGAAACTTTAATCAGTGGGGGGCTTCTTCATCCCCCACTGATTATTAGCCTTCACCGATCGGACTTTTATGGGCAGCCCGAACCCCACCTAACTTCTTTGCTTTGCTGAATTTTGAGGTGGGGGTCTTACTGCCCGTTAAAGCGGGATAAAAGAAACAAAAAGAACTTGTATAATGATACAAGTTCTTTTTTATAGTATTTAACGGGGTAACCAGACAAGCTGGGTTTAGGGAGTATTACCTGTACATTTAGTATAAATGAAAATATAATCGTTTTATCAGTTGATTTGTGAGAAATGTGTGAATTTTAACGTTTTTGAAAACTACGTTCCTATCGATACGATTTGGCATAGGTTTTTATGAATGCAAAAACTTTATAAGTTCTTCGTTTACTTCATCCGCTAGGAGTGTAGGATTTCGTTCTATTAAGACACCAAACTTTCCTTCATTCTTACGTGTGAAAGATTGTAGTTACTTATTCCTCATCAATTCCCCGTAAAAGCCCGATTAGTGAGGGATAGTTAATTTACCACTTATATAAAATCTCTCCCACATAATATACGTATTATTGTTTATAATTTTTATGATTGCATATCGTCTGAAAATATCACGATTTTGGGATGATTTTCCTCAAATGTTCGATTTATCTTTGTTTGTATAAGGAAAGCATTTATTATAATAAATGGTATTCTTAGAGATATTATGTTGAAGGGGTGTTGAAGTGAAGGAAAGTTTTCTATCATATAAAGAAGAAGAAAGGAATGCCAAAATCTTTTTGTGGGTGCTATACGTCATTGTTGTTTCATACCAAATTTTCTATGCAATCGTATTAGAAAATAAATCACTAACGGATAAGGGACATAGCATACTATGGCAAGTTATTTGCGGAACTGCAATACTCGGTGTAAATGTATATTTAATAAAAAAAGAGAAAGTGAATTTTGTGAAATATGCATGTGTATTTGCATACATAGGAATAGAAATTGCTAACATATTTTCGTATATGCTTTATAATGAGGCGGCATTTGATGGGGGAAATATAGTAGAAATTATTCTTATCTTCTTTGTACCTATATTTTTAAATAAAAAATATTTTGTGTTTGTACTTTCAACTATTGTAGGGAAATATGTAATTTACTTATTTGTATTAAAAGAAGTAAAAGGATTTATGTTCCTCATTATGTATACACTCGTATTAATAGCAGCATACATCATTTTAAATCGATTTATACAATACCTTTCAGCAGTAAAGGAAAGTATTAAGATTGCTAGTGAATCACAAAAATTAGCAGTAATCGGAAAGATGGCAGCGACAGTGGGACATGAAATTAAAAATCCACTTGCTTCATTGAAAGGGTTTACGCAATTACAACGAGAGAAGCATGAAGAGGACCCTATTTATAAACAGATGATTTTTGAAATAGAAAATATGAATAATATGATAAAAGAATTGATGGAAGTTGCTACATGTAAACCTTCTATTTATAAAAAACATAATATAGGTGAAATTGTATTACAAGCAGTAGCAATTCTTCGAGAAAAAATGAATGAATCTAGTATCCAGCTTATTTCTAATATCGAAGAAAAGATGATAGAAATTGAATGTGATGAGCGGAAAATGCGAGGAGTTTTTCTATATGTCATAAAAAATGCTCTGGAGGCAATGGAGCAAGGTGGCACATTAGAGTTACGGTTAGAAAATAAAGGACAAGATTATGTAATGCTAAGTGTAATCGATAATGGTTACGGTATTAAGAAAGAGAATGTGGCTCGTGTTACAGAAGCTTTTTATACAACAAAACAGGATAAAATTGGTTTGGGACTTACGGTAGCAGATCGAATTGTCAACGAACACCTTGGTACGTTACATATTTCAAGTGAAAGAGATAAGGGAACGAGAATAGATATTATTCTTCCAAAAAAGTGTGGAAATAATGAAGTACAAGTGGGAGAAAAGCTAGGAGTTACCATATGAATAAAGACGATATATTTAAAAATGAAGAAATGAAGGCGCTGAAAATATATTTAAGTTTATTTTTCATTATATTTTTTGTATACGATCTTGCCTACGAATTTA
Source organism: Bacillus cereus group sp. Bc031 (assembly GCF_027716265.1). NCBI lineage: Bacteria > Bacillati > Bacillota > Bacilli > Caryophanales > Bacillaceae > Bacillus > Bacillus cereus group sp. Bc031. Next base: position 55,609 of record NZ_JAQFUL010000026.1, on the reverse strand, counting down.
TTGTACCTTTAATAGGAGGAGAGCAAGAAGGAGTAGGACAATTTGAAGATGGTTTAGGTTTATGGCTTTATTTTCTGATGGTGGTTTTATTTTGCATTGGAATATACTTTATGAAATGGAAAAATCCATTTGCAGTAAAGTATATTATTCTAATTGGATATAATCTATTAGATTTTATCCATAATATTATGATTTACTACGGTAGTGATGCTGAGTTTGATGGTGGGAATATAGTAGAAGGATTTTTTATTTTATTTGCCCCACTTTTTGTGAATAAAAGATATTTTTGGTTAGTTCCGAGCATACTTGTTGGAAAATATGCTCTTATAGGAATCATGATTCACTCATCACTCGTTTTAATCCCGATGGCATTATATAGCGTATTTACTATCATATGTTGGATTATGTTTGTAAGGTTCCAATCTTACGTTCGTACGCTTGAGATGATGAATAAAGAAATACAACAAACAGAAAAGTTAGCAACTGTTGGGAAAATGGCTACAGTTATTGGTTCCAAAATTAAAAGACCTTTAGCCAATTTAGATAAATTTGTGAATAAGCAAGCGATTAAATATCCAGAGGATAAAATATATAGTGATATTATGAAACAAGAAGTAGAACGAATTCATACAATCGCTACAGAACTTAGTGGATTTGAGAAATCTAAATCAATAGAATCAGAAGTTCATAATATAGAAGAAATTATCGCTTATGTTATTCGAGTTATGGGGAAGCCTGCTTTAAATCAAGGTGTGCACATACAAGGTATTTATAGTAAAGACATACCATCGATTACATGCGATGAAAAACGATTAAAACAAGTATTTTTTAATTTAATTAAAAATGCGATTGAAGCAATGTCAGTTGGCGGAACGATTACGATTAAAGTGACTGTAGAAGATGCAATCATTGTTCAAGTTAAGGATGAAGGTTGCGGCATTCCAAAAGACAAAATCCCGAAGCTAAATGAAGCCTTTTACACAACGAAAGAAACGGGAACAGGTTTAGGCTTAGTAGTTACAGAAAAAATTATTAAAGACCACAACGGTAAAATGAGTTTTGAAAGTGAAGTTGGGGTTGGAACGACGGTGAAGGTTATGTTGCCGATACAATAAAAAATATATTTTAAAAAGGGAAATCATTTATTTGAGAGTGATTTCCCTTTTTTGTGAATAAAAATCCGGAAGTGTTTACACTATTGGTGCATTATGTATAATTACGAATCTAAGATATGGGTATTTTTATGGTGGTAATATATAGTGAATTTGTCTGTTATTGATTTTTTTAGAATTGAAATGGATATATCTTTTATATACTATAACCACCATTTTTCCTGTGGAACCAAAGTAACATCCACTTCAAAATTTTCTTTAAACCAATTATACATCAATGTTTCTTTCACTTACTACATACATTGTATATTGTTCGTAATTTTCTGTATATATTTTTAAAGAAAAATGGTGGTACAATATATGAAGGATACGAGAAGAGAGGATGAAGATTAGAGTATGTACGTTACTGTAACAGAAGCAGCATATAAAAAGATTGTGGATACGATTCCAAATGAAGCGAAATATATAAAGTTATTTTACGATAATGAAGGTTGCGGTTGTGTAATGAGCGGAATTATCGATTTAGTAGCTGTAGCAGAAAAAGATGAGCGCGATGTGGATATCGAATCTAGCACAATGAATTTTATCGCAGATCGCACAAAGCTTGTATTTATGGATGATAAATTAACAGTTGATTGGCATGAAGGTGGAGGGACGTTTCAGCTGAAGAGCCCGAGCCAATTTTATAATCCAAATATGAAGTTACACGTTCGAGTGTAGTAAAGAAAAGGTGGTTCCAAAACGTATTTTGGAACCACCTTTTTTATTGTATAAGTCGCTATTCTTGTCGTTTTTTGTTGATAAGTCGATATATTTAAAAAATCGCTGATATAATTTCATGCCCCCAAACGTTTCATACAATAAAAAGATTTTTTTCACATAATGAAATGTACATATGATTGAATTTTCTGTATAATTTTATTTGCGGAGGGGATACGCATGGGAAGATGGGGAATTGAGTTATTAATTTTAGCAGTCGTTATTATTTGGGGGATTAATTTTACGATTGCGAAATATGGACTTTTAGAATTTACAGCAATTGAGTTTACTGCACTTCGGATGATATCGGCGGCACCGCTTATGTTACTCCTTACATTTTTTATTGAAAAGTCGGTTTATATGGAGAGAAAAGATATACCTAGATTAATCATCGTTAGCGTTGTAGGTATTGTACTGTATCAAACGTTATTTATGGAAACTGTTAAATATACATCCGCTACAAATGCCTCTTTACTCATTTCTATTTCACCTATTTTTACAACTGTATTTGCGATTATCTTAAAACAAGAAAAGTTTTCTTCTCGAAAGCTTATCGGTTCGATTATTGCCTTTTGTGGTGCAGCCTTAGTTTTAGTAGCAGGGCATTCACTGGCTAGTTCTTTTTACGGGAATGGGATTGGACTCATTACATCAATATGTTGGGGGCTTTATCCTGTTTTAGCTGGTCCATTAATTAAAAAATATTCAGCGCTACGTGTTACCGCATGGTCAGCACTAGTTGGCGCGATTCCACTCTTGCTTTTAAGTGGACCATACGTATTTATAATGCCATTTCATATTACACATGGAATAACACTATTCGCTTTACTATATTCTATTTTCTTTGTAACAGTATTTGGTTTAGTAATGTGGTATGTAGGCGTTCAAAAAATTGGAGCATCACATACGATGGTATATATGTATATAACGCCACTTGTAGCTGTTTTATTTGCAGCTGTATGGGCAAATGAATACGTATCGTTTCAACAAATAATCGGTGGAATTATTATTTTCTTCGGTTTATGGTTTGTGAAATCGGAGAAAGTAAAAGTGCATTCTACTGCGGGGGAACCTATATCAAAATAGGAAAACAGATCACCTATGATCTGCTTTCCTATTTTTTTATTTTTGGTAAGAAGATGAGAAATAAGATCGCAGTAATAAGTGGAATTAAGTTTAAAAATGGAATACGGAAGAGTGTAATAAGAATAATACCCGGAAGAAGGACACCGAGGACAGCGTAGAAAATACTATGGTTTTTCGTGTACCAATATAATGAAAGTCCAATAAGTGCAGGGATAATGAGGTGAATGAGAGCCATTAAAAAATAAATCATTAGACGCCCCCTTTATTTGTGTACTTATTACATCATATCCGTATGTTCATACATTGATATCAATTTTTTCATAAATGGACGAAAAATGTTTGAAAAAACGTCACAAATTATGGGGGGATGATCTTTGAAATCTTGTATAATATTATTTTCTAAAAATATTTAAACAACATAAACATACCGTTTATGTTGTTTTTAATTTGAGTGAAATAAATGTAAGTAGTATAGACTTGAAAAAATTTATTGTTGGATAGATAAAAATTACGGAAGAGGAGAACATCATGATTAGTATGTCATTAAGGTCGTTTAAAATTCAATAGTATTATATACTAGGTATTCTTTTACTAGGCTGGATGGTAACGCCGTTTTCAGCACATTTTTTAGGTGCAGGAATTGGACTTATCGTAAGTATGTATTGCGTTTGGCTTTTAGGGAGACGAATTGAGAAGCTTGGAGATAGTATCGTAAAGAAAACGAAAGCGCCGACGCTCGGTATGTTTAATCGTTTTGCGGCTGCTATTTTAGGCGCTATTATTATGTACGAAATTGAGCACCATATGGTAATGTGGGCATTTGCAGTAGGGATTATGGGCGGTTATTTTTTAATCGTTGTGAACTTAGGTTATTATAGTATGAAAGATGAAAAGGAACTAACAAAAAGATAAAAAGCCTCTTTTTAGATGGAATAGAGGATCTAGCGAGGGATAGAAGCGTTTAAATCCTTTTTTAGCTCCATACGTTGTGAAACTAGAGGGATGTAATTTATATGTTCGAATCCGTAAGTTGTATGTGTAAAAATGAATTTACCCTAGAATAAGGAATCCAGCGATGAATAGTACAACAGGAAGCGAAACATTGCATAAAATACAGGTTTTTGCTTCCGATAAGTTAACATGAAATTACGTATTAGTATGACTTTTATGTTCTTTAAAAAAGTTGGATATAATACAAAAAACTATTCCGGTAATTAGAATAATATATTTTATCGTTTCACTTGTATGCTCAAATAAATTAACGTTAAGCATTACAAGTCCCCAAAACATTTAAATCGCTCCATAACTGAATAAAATTTTTCCTGTACGAGAAAAATTTTTCATAGGTTTCACCCCTTCCTATATATGTAAATTATATCATGAAAAACTAAAAATAAGTAAATATAAAGTGAAAATTCTGTAAATTAACAAACGAAGTCACAGATGAAGAGAGTAACGTTTTACTTTATATAAGATATAGAAAGAAGCTTACGTAAAAAACGTAAGCTTCTTTTTTATGTAAGTGTGTGTAACCGTTAAGCCGCATTGGGTTTTGTCGGTGAGTACGCGAAACTTTACGGTTACACGACACTTATTCATATGAGTAAAGGGTTATTCCAACAGAAAGTTTGCGCTTAAGCGATTGGGCCGCCTAAGTTAATAATGTCTTCAGATACGCTGTCGAACTTTTTGAAGTTAGCTTTGAATTCATTTGCAAGTTCGATTGCTTTTGCTTTATAAGCAGCTTTATCAGCCCAAGTTTGTTCAGGCATTAACACTTCGTCAGGTACACCTGGTACGTGAAGTGGAACTTCAAGACCGAAGATGTCATGTTTAGCTGTTTCAGTTTTCGCAAGTTCACCGCTTAATGCTGCTTGAATCATTGCACGAGTGTAACCTAAGTTCATACGTTTACCAACGCCGTATTCGCCACCAGTCCAGCCAGTGTTTACTAAGAATACTTTCGCATCGTGTTTCTCAATTTTTTCACCAAGCATTTCAGCATAGCGAGATGCATCAAGTGGTAAGAATGGTGAACCGAAGCAAGTTGAGAATGTTGCTTGCGGAGATGTAACACCGCGCTCTGTTCCTGCTAGTTTACTAGTGTAACCACTTAAGAAGTGATACATAGCTTGTTCTTTTGATAACTTACTGATTGGAGGCAATACGCCAGATGCATCAGCAGTTAAGAAGATAATTGTATTTGGGTGTCCTGCAACACTTGGCAGTACGATATTGTCAATCGCATGCATAGGGTATGCAGCACGAGTATTTTCTGTTAAAGTAGTATCGTTATAGTCTGCGATACGCGTTTGGTCATTAATGATAACGTTTTCTAAAACAGATCCAAATGTGATTGCATCGAAAATTTGTGGTTCTTTCTCGTGAGAAAGGTTTACACATTTCGCGTAGCAACCGCCTTCAATATTGAATACACCGTTATCAGACCAACCGTGCTCATCATCACCGATTAATTTACGGTTTGGATCAGCAGATAATGTTGTTTTACCTGTTCCAGATAAACCGAAGAATAATGCTACATCGCCTTCTTCACCTACGTTTGCAGAGCAATGCATAGAAAGGATATCTTGTTCAGGTAATAAGAAGTTCATAATAGAGAAGATTGATTTTTTCATTTCTCCAGCGTATTCTGTACCACCAATTAGTACGATACGTTTTTCGAATGAAACCATAATGAATGCTTCAGAGTTTGTACCGTCAACAGCTGGATCAGCTTTGAAATTCGGTGCAGAAACAATTGTGAACTCTGATTCATGAGTTGTTAATTCTTCTTCAGTTGGACGAATGAATAGTTGATGTACAAATAAATTGTGCCATGCATATTCATTAATAACTTGAATTGGTAGGCGGTAATTGCGGTCAGCGCCTGCAAATCCTTTGAAGACGAATAACTCTTCTTTCTCTTTTAAGTATTCTAAAACTTTCGTATATAATTTATTAAAATGTTCTTCAGAAATCGGTTGGTTCACTGCTCCCCAAGCAATTTTGTCAGCAACCGATGCTTCTTTCACAATAAATTTATCTTTAGGAGAACGTCCTGTATATTTTCCAGTTGAAGCAGAAACGGCACCAGTCGAAGTTAATTTCCCTTCATTTCGCATTAATACTTTTTCCACTAATTGCGGAACACTTAGTTGAATCTGTGCATTGCTTCCGTTCAATAATTCGTGTAAACCAATTTGGACATTCACAGTACTCATATTTATATACCATCCTTTTCATTTAATGAAATATTTCTCGTAATCCCCAACAAGAGTATAACACAATTATATAAATAATGTATACTATTTATTTCTTTTTGTTTGTGTGAATACATTATTTCCTTATTAATATTTCATTTTAGGCGCATTGAGAAAAACTTTCACGAAAATGTGAATATTAATTGACAAATGAATATCATTTCTTTAGTATAGGTTGGGACGGATACTCTCTTATCCCGAGCTGGCGGAGGGACAGGCCCGATGAAGCCCAGCAACCTCACTTGTATTGGTAAACACAAGTGAATAGGTGCTAAAACCTGTGCGAGGCTACAGGTCTCGAACGATAAGAGCGAAGGGCAAAAAGCAGTATGCAAGTAGCAAATTAAACCTTTCCTCTCTATTATGTAGGAAAGGTTTTTCTGTATGCTTGTGTGGGAGAATAAATGTATGTCGCAATCTGTGGCAAATTAAGGATGAGTTCCGTACAATATATACAATTACTGTAGGGAGGTTTACCACATGACAAAAAAACGTCATCTGTTCACATCTGAGTCTGTAACTGAAGGACATCCAGATAAAATTTGTGACCAAATTTCTGATTCAATTTTAGATGCGATCTTATCAAAAGACGCAAATGCACGTGTAGCTTGTGAAACAACTGTAACAACTGGTTTAGTATTGGTAGCGGGGGAAATTACGACTTCTACTTACGTAGATATTCCAAAAATCGTTCGTGAAACAATTCAAGGCATTGGTTACACACGCGCAAAATACGGATTCGATGCAGAAACTTGTGCAGTTTTAACATCTATCGATGAGCAATCTGCTGACATCGCTATGGGTGTTGACCAAGCGCTAGAAGCACGCGAAGGTCAAATGACTGACGCTGAGATTGAGGCAATTGGTGCAGGAGACCAAGGTTTAATGTTTGGTTTCGCATGTAATGAAACACAAGAGTTAATGCCACTTCCAATCTCGCTTGCTCACAAATTAGCTCGCCGTTTAACTGAAGTACGTAAAAATGATACATTATCATACCTACGTCCGGATGGAAAAACGCAAGTTACAGTTGAGTATGATGAAAATGGTAAACCAGTACGTGTTGATACTATCGTAATTTCTACACAACATCACCCAGATGTTACATGGGAAGAAATCGATCGCGACTTAAAAGAGCACGTAATTAAAGCTGTAGTACCAGCAGAATTAATCGATGGAGAAACAAAATTCTTCATTAACCCAACTGGCCGCTTCGTAATTGGTGGACCACAAGGTGATGCTGGTTTAACAGGACGTAAAATCATCGTTGATACTTACGGTGGATACGCTCGCCACGGTGGCGGTGCATTCTCTGGTAAAGATGCAACAAAAGTTGACCGTTCTGCAGCATATGCAGCTCGTTATGTTGCGAAAAACATCGTAGCAGCTGGTCTTGCTGAGAAAGCAGAAGTACAACTTGCATACGCAATCGGTGTAGCACAACCAGTATCAATTTCAGTTGATACATTCGGCACTGGTAAAGTATCTGAAGACGTATTAGTAGAACTAGTTCGTAACAACTTCGATCTTCGCCCAGCTGGTATTATTAAAATGCTAGACTTACGTCGCCCAATTTACAAACAAACAGCAGCTTACGGCCACTTCGGACGTACTGATGTAGATCTATCATGGGAACGTACAGACAAAGCTGCAGCTTTAAAAGAGCAAGCTGGTCTATAATATATGAAAAAAAGCTTTGCGCGGTGAGCGCAAAGCTTTTTTTTATATATAATTACGTTGGAATAAAGCGAAGAATTCAATATCATGCCAAGTGCCATTGCGGAATATAGCTTCTTTACAAGTTCCTTCATGTTGAAAACCGAGCGATTTATATAATTTAATTGCTCTATCGTTAAAAGAAAATACTCGTAAAGAAAGGCGATGTAAATTTAATTCTAAAAATGCATAATCCAATAATAAGATGAAAGCTTCCTTCCCATAACCTTGCCCCCAGTAACCCTTGTTACCAATATCAATAATACATTCAGCGTTTCGATTATACGAATCAATATGAATTAAAGAAGTAATACCAATTGAAAGATGCGTAGCTTTTTCTTCAATGATATAGCTCTTAGAGTTCGGAGAATGAATAAATTGCTGGCAAAGTTTTTCTGTGTCTTGAAGGGAATATTTATCAAGAGTGAGAGTAGTTGAACTCATAACGTCCATATCATTATGCCATTTATAATATGTTAGAATATCATCTTCGGAAAACTTTCGTAACTGGATACGGTTTGATTCAAACAATGTAAGTCCCCCTTTTGTATTTACTATTTTTTGTTCATTATTTCAACAAAAGAGCTACAATAAATCTCTCCTTCTAGCTCAATATACTTTTTCATATTCGTCATGCCATTTGCCGGAAGCGGCATATGAATCCATGCTTTTTCATATGTTTGCATTTCTTTTTGGCATGATTTACAAACAGTTGGCTTTTTTTGAAACATGTGAAATCAACCTTTCATTTGACGTGCTTTGCCCGCGCAAAATGCACTGCTTAGTAAAAATAGCGTGGCGCATATAATACTTACTAATGTAGCGTATGGAATTGCGCCTTTTAGAGAAAAGCCGACAGTGATGGAAGCGATAAATAAGAGGATGAATGTTGTTGTTAATTTTTTGTATAGTTCCATAATAGGTAGACCTCCAATTTATTTTTTAGTACAAGTTTTAAAATTGAATTCTATGTATGTAGAAAATATAAAGAGTAGCTAAAGGTATGTAGTCTAAGGAGTATAAGAAAGTGCGCTTTCCTTTTTATGGTTTTTCATACTTATATTGTATCATGGCGCATTGTTGGCTTCATACATAATTGTGTAAAGATATGTATGATAAAATGAAGAAAAGTCTTTAAGAAAGGAAAGATGAAAAAATGAGCGTAACCGAACATAAAAAACAAGCGCCAAAAGAAGTGCGCTGCAAGATTGTAACGATTTCCGATACACGTACAGAAGAGACAGATAAGAGCGGGCAACTATTACATGAATTGTTAAAAGAAGCAGGCCATACAGTGACTTCTTATGAAATTGTGAAAGATGATAAAGAAAGTATTCAGCAAGCTGTGTTAGCTGGTTATCATAGGGAAGATGTTGATGTTGTATTAACAAATGGTGGAACTGGTATTACGAAACGCGATGTCACAATTGAAGCAGTATCAGCGTTATTACATAAAGAAATTGTCGGATTTGGTGAGTTGTTCCGCATGATTAGTTATTTAGAAGATATCGGAAGCAGCGCAATGTTAAGTAGAGCGATCAGCGGCACAATTGGGCGCAAAGTAGTCTTCTCGATGCCAGGATCTAGCGGAGCGGTTCGCCTTGCGATGAATAAATTAATTTTACCAGAATTAGGTCATATTACATTTGAGTTGCATCGCCAATGAGTAAGTATGCTGGAATTGTATTGGCAGGAGGTATGTCGAGTCGATTCGGTGAACCAAAAGCGTTAGCGAGCTGGCAAGGGAGTACTTTTATTGAGCATATTTTAAAAGTGATGACAAGTACGCTCCAAGAAGTTGTAGTCATTAGTCATTCTGATATAAAAGAGCGAGTAGAGAAACTCGTACAAGTTCCTGTTATCGAAGATATTCCGCACTATAAAGGGAACGGGCCACTTGCTGGAATTGTATCAGGTATGGAATATATAGAAGCAGATTGGTATGCTATTATGCCATGTGATGCGCCAAATGTTTCGCATGAGTGGTTTACCATTTTACTGGAGCAAACAAGCAATGAGTATGATGCAGTTGTACCTATTATTAATGGAAGGAAACAACCGCTACTTGCAGCGTACCATAACCGCGTGAAAGAAAAGATTTATACTTTGCTTCAAGAAGAAAAAAGAAGTATGGGTCAGCTTTTATCACAATGTAATGTGAAATATATTGCTGGTGAAGATATACAAGCAAATGCGGATTGGTTTATAAATGTGAATACGAAAGAAGAATATGTGCAGGCTCAAAAAGACCTTTCAAATGAATGAAAGGTTTTTTTGTATACAGAAATTGGGGAACAATTACTGTATAAAGGTATGTGAGTAAGTTGATTTTAAGGGGAATTCTTAAAATCACTATACAGTTAAAATACTGTATAACCATATATTAATTTTTATGGGTTTTTATTACAAGTCTATTTGTTTATGTTTGTTTTTGTTATAATGAATATAGAAATAATATAATATTTCACCTTGTGTATTATTTATCCGACTTTAATGGGCAGTAAGACCCCCACCTCAAAATTCAGGAAAAGCAAAGAAGTTAGGTGGGGGATGAAGAAAACCCCCACTGATTAAAGTTTCACTTTATTTAAGTAAATTTTACAATTGTATAATAAACTCCCTTCGTTTTTTGAAGGGAGTTTTTCTATTTAAGCAAGCAACTCTGATTCGTTATGCTGAAGGACTTCTTCATATTCGTTAAGCAAGCCACGAAAGATCTCATCCCAGCTTTTTGATTTCGCATAAGATAAAGCTGCTACTCCCATCTGCTCCAATTTTTCTTCATTTTGCAATAAAAAATAAATGGATGATAGAAATGCGTCCTCATTTTTTGGCGGGCAAAGAACTCCCGTTTTTCCATCTGTAATAATATTTTTAACCCCGCCACTATTTGCACCGATGACAGGTGTGCCGCATGCAAGCGATTCAAGTACAACATTTCCGAATGTTTCAGTGGCTGATGGAAATACCATCATGTTAGAACAAGCATATGCTTCAGCTAAATCCACGCCTTGTAAATAGCCAGTAAACGTGACATTTGTTTTCGGAACAGCTTCACGAAGACTTGTTGCTAGAGGACCGTCTCCTGCTATAAGCCAATGAATATCGTTTCGAGTATGCGCTGATTTAACGATAAGATTTTGCAACGTATCAATATCTTTCTCAGGAGCAATCCGTCCAACATAGGAAAGGACATACTTCGCTGTAATATTATATTTTTTCCGGAATACTTCTGTATTGTAAGCTGGATGAAAGAGTGTGCAATCTACACCCCGTCCCCAAATAGAGAGGGCCTGAAAGCCTTTATGTTTTAATTGATGTAATGTTTCAGGAGAAGGGACAAAATTTTTTTGCATATGACTATGAAACCATTTTAAATAGTTCCAAAGCATATTGGAGAGAAATTCGATTTTGTAATAGCGCAAATAAGCATCGAAATCAGTATGATAAGAACCGACAACTGGGATGTTTAACTTTTTCGCATAATACAATCCACAAAGTCCCATGTTGAAAGGTGTAGCAATGTGAATTATGTCAGGTTTAAAGGAAAGAAGTTCTCGCTTAATGCGCGGAGTAGGAAAAGAAAAGCGACATTCTGGATATAATATTGTTAACGGGATACTTCTCATCTTGTTCACATTCGCTACGAAATTATCTTCAGCTGTATGCTGAGGGGCGAAAACAGAATAGGCGATTTTTTCTTTCTGAAAATATCGTGTTAACCGCTCTAACGTTTTCGCAACCCCGTTCACTTGTGGCGTAAAAGTATCGGTAAAAATGGCGACTCTCATCATATCACTCCTTTATGTGAAAAGTGGGATGAATTGATAAAAAGAGATGATGCCAGAGCAAGTGCCGAGACACATACCGACGAATACATCAGATGGATAGTGAAGCCCTAAATAAATGCGAGAAATACCGACGCATAATGCTAACGGTAATAGGAAAATAAGTAAGCTTGGATTATAGCAAATAAATGGAATAAAGACAGAGAAAACGGCTGTTGTATGACCAGACGGGAAAGAGTGGTCTTGTAATGGATGGACTGGATATTTTGCATCCTGAATTGTTAAATAAGGACGTTTTCGTGGATACCATCTTTTTAATATTTGCACAGGAATATGGCTAATTGCTAGCGAAATAGCAGTTGCAATTGCAGCTTGATGCAAAGTTCCACTTGCGAAAATTAAAAAGAACAGTGTGAGTGCGATAGAGAAAGTCGCGCCACCGATATGAGTAATATTGCTGAAAAAGAGATTTAACGTTTTTTGATCAAAGTAGCGGTTAATTCCTCTGAAAATGTAACATTCTATTTTATATAATCCACTGACCTTCATGAAAATTCTCCTCCCTCATCTACATATATATGGAGATATTAGCTTTTATTTTAATAAGATTTTGTTGAGGGAGTAATAATGTTTTGTAAAGAAAAAGTTAGATTTTATATAAAAAAACTGCCAGTATTATGGCAGCTGTAAAATCATTTTTGTAGTGATTTATAATATTGGCCTTTTTCAACGTATTGCGTGCGAATTCGCTCCATGTCTTTACGGTCTTCTTCTGTTAACTCACGAACGACTTTCGCTGGACGACCGAAAGCTAATGTATTCGGCGGGATTTTCTTTCCTTGTGAAACGAGGCTTCCAGCACCGATAAAGGCTCCTTCGCCAATTTCAGCACCATCTAATATAATAGATCCCATTCCAATTAAAGCATCTTTCTTAATATGGCAGCTATGTAAAATCACTTGATGCCCAATTGTTACGTCATCTTCTAAAATAAGAGGATATTGCGGGCTTTGGTGGAGTGTACATTGGTCTTGTACATTTACTCGGTCTCCAATAATTGTCGGTGACACATCACCACGTATGACTGTATTAAACCAAATACTTGATTCCTCGCCAATTGTCACATCACCAGTAATGGTTACGTAGTCAGCGATAAAAGCACTACTCGCAATTTTCGGATTTTTTTCTTTGTAAGGATATATCATGTAAAGCCTTCCTTTCCTAGAGACTAGTTTCAGTGTATCAAATTATGAGAAAGAGTGAAATGGAGGAGAGCCGTATGTGGAATTATGAAGCTGAGCAAGCAAAGGCTGTCATCGTTATTGTGCACGGCGCAATGGAATATCACGGACGTTATGAAGCTGTTGCGGAAATGTGGAATCATATCGGCTATCACGTCGTGATGGGGGACCTTCCGTCACATGGAACGACTTCAAGAAATAGAGGACATATTGATTCGTTTGATGAATACATAGAGGAAGTTAAATTATGGGTGAAAGAGGCAAGAAAGTATCGATTACCTATTTTTCTATTTGGTCATAGTATGGGTGGTCTTATCGTCATTCGTATGATGCAAGAGACGAAGAGAGAAGATGTAGACGGCATTATTTTAAGTTCGCCATGTTTAGGCGTATTAGCTGGACCTTCTGCACCGCTTCAAGCTGCCTCAAAAATATTAAATATTATCGCTCCGAAGTTACAATTTGCAACGAATCTTACAGTGGAAATGTCAACGCGTAATCATGAAGTGAGAGATGCGATGGAGAACGATTCATTGTTCTTGCGCAAAGTATCAGTACGTTGGTATAGTGAATTGATTAAGTCTATTGAAATCGCTCATAAAAAAATAGATGATTTTCCAGATGTTCCGCTCTTGCTAATGCAAGCATGTGAGGATAAACTTGTAGATAAAACACGTGTCCGCACTTGGTTTAATAATGTTAAAATAAGTGATAAGGCTTTTAAAGAATGGCCGAATTGTTATCATGAGTTATTAAATGAGTATGAGCGTGATGAAATTTTGAATTATATTCAGTCATTTACTGAAATACGCATCAATAACATAATAGAAACAAATAAGTAAATTATTTGTACATTGAATAGAGGAGATGAAGGAAGAAGTGAACGTACCGAGTAATCCCATAACGCTCATGGCGAAAGTATACCGTGATGTGTTTCCGGTTGTACACCATGAGCTAGCGATGTGGAAAGAGCGTGCCTACCATATTCCGAATGATGAGCTTCATAGTCAGGCAATCGCAAGTATTGAGCATAAAACGTTTCATTGCGAAGGCGGTGGCATTTTAGCACTATTAGCAAATGAACACCGTGAGGAATGTATTCGTTTTATCGTCGCATATCAAACGATTAGTGACTACTTAGATAATTTATGTGATCGCAGTACATCACTTGATCCGAATGATTTTGCCGCACTGCATGAATCTATGTTAATGGCATTATCACCTGAAGTAGAAGGTGGCGGTAATTATTATCGCTATCGTGATGATCAAGATGATGGTGGTTATTTAGATGAACTTGTTGAAACATGCCAAGATGTTTTAAAGAAAACGAAGCACTATGACAAAATTGCTCCTATTCTTCATGAACTTGCTTGTTATTATTGTGATCTGCAAATTCATAAACATGTGAAATTAGAAGAAAGAGAACCAAGATTACAAACATGGTTTGAAGCACATAAAGAAAACTTACCGGAGATGAGTTGGTTTGAATTTTCAGCATGTGCCGGTTCTACGCTTGGAATCTTCTGTCTTGTCGCATATGCCTTTCATGATGAATTACATGATGAAGATATTGCGAAAATTAGACAAGGATATTTTCCTTACGTACAAGGACTTCATATCTTACTTGATTATTTCATTGATCAAGAAGAAGACCACATCGGCGGGGATTTGAATTTCTGTAGTTATTATGAAAACGAGCAAGTGATATTAGATCGTATGAAACATTTTGTAGAAGAAGCAGAGAAGAGCATTGGTGATTTGCCTCATGCGAAGTTTCATCGTCTCATAAGCCGAGGATTACTTGGTATTTATTTATCAGACCAAAAAGTATCAGCACAAAAGAATATGCACAAAATGGCACGGCGCATTGTAAAATACGGTGGTCTCACTTCACGATTCTTCTATTGGAACGGGAAGATGTACCGAAAGAAAACGGCGCAGTGATGAAGAAAACCACTCATGTAGAGTGGTTTTTTGTTATAATATGGTAAAGGTGGTGGCAGAAATGAAGAGATTGTTTCAAAAGCTATATAACCATATTGAAATAACGTTACTCGTGCTACTCTCCATTTCATTTGTAACTGGAATGTATATGAGATGATGAATAAAGCCGGTGGTCCTACAACGATGGATTATGTAGCTCAAGTTATTATTGTATTGATTATTATAGTAGATATTGTCTTTTTAATAAGCGGTAGAAAAAAAGAAAATAGTAAATAAAAAAGCATTTGTACACGGTAGTACAAATGCTTTTTTACTATGAGTGTATTTTTGAAAATACATATATAAGAAGTTCAATCACAAAAATAGCTAAAACAGATAGTCCGAATAAAGGCATGACAGCGCCTAGTATAACCATCATGATAAAGAAAACGATTATGCTTTTCTTATCTCTTTGCTTTGGCGGTGCTGCTAATTTTCCTTTCGGCTTTCTTGCTAGCCACATTTTTACTCCGTAATAAATAAGGAGCAATAAAGATAATGTCGTTAGTAAGCATAATATTTTATTGGGCCATCCGAATAAATGACCTTCGTGAAGCGGGATACCGTAAGTGAACCATTGCGCAAGTAATCCATAATCACGATAGTCCGTTTTGGAAATAAGTTCTCCGCTATATTGATCAAAGTAAGCTGTTATTTCTTCATTTGGTGCAACATGCATACCTGTAATACCAGAACCGCTCGATTTCGAAACAGTAAACACACCTTTTGGATCAGCTGGTAGTGAAATAACATATGGTTTCTTTATTTTAATTCCGTTTCGCAATTCATCGACAGAAATTGCTTTTGGCTCATTCGAATTCGATTCAGGAGGTGCTTCTTTTCTAGTTGCCCACGGCAATTCTTTTACCTTCGATTCAGACGGTGCCATATACAATTTCGGATATCCGAGTGATTCATTTGACGATGCAATTTTATAAATTTGGTTACCCATAAATCCTGACCATGGCAATCCAGATGCAACTAACAAAACGAGAGGAATTGTAAATATAATACCGATAATAGAATGACGTCGTTTTGCTTTCTCTCGCTTATTGGATGCCGGTGTGTTTTTGAATCGGCGTATACTCATGTACAACCCAGTTACAATTAAAAAGATTGTCCAACATGCCGCAAGTTCTACCGTATAGTTGATGATAGTGCCACCAACTAAAAGAGAACTATGTAATTCCCTCATAATATTGGCAAACGTTTCACTTGCGTTTTGATCCCCAACAATTTGATTATTGCTATCTAAATACACATATTTTTGTTGCCCAGTATACTCATTTGCAATCGTAAGTCTCGTATTATAATCCCCATTAAACTCACTAATTTTCGCCACACTATAATGTGGATATTTTTTCTCTGTTAAGGAAATAGAATCAGCCATCGAAATAGATTCTGTTTGAGCACTCTTCCCAAAATATAAATCTTTATAGATGAAATCCTCAACCTCTTCCCGAAATAAATACCCAATTCCGCTCAGTGACAACGTAATAAGAAGCGGCGTAATAAAAAGCCCAGCATAAAAATGCCAACGCCAAAAAATGTAATGAAGCGAACGATTTACTTTCATGCTCTTAGTTCCCCTAACCTTCCCTATATGAATAACTACTTATTTAATATAGCGAGATTAAGTGTGATTACTTTGAAAGAATTGTGAAGAAAGTTAAAAGTTTTTAAGTATTTTTATGGGTGAGACATACAATACGCAATGCAAAGCTTATTTGAATGAATTAGCTCTGCATTTCCTTTTTGTAGCCTAATTTGAAGCGCTTTTTGAAAACAAGTAAGGGCGGTGTGGAAGTCACCTTCATCTAATTTACTTTTTCCGTAATGTTGGTAGAAAAAATCTTCATAAGCAGGTAAGTCTGGCAGTGTTTGTAGAAGTTCGGCAAAGATTGTATTTGCAGCAGAAAAATTTCTTTCCCAATGATATGTATGTGCGAGACGAAGTTTGTTAATAAAGAGCCCTTGGATGTTGTCTGTTTGTGTGTAATATTCAATGGCCTTCTGTAAGTAATACTTACTGTCAGAAAGGTTGCCAGTGATTCGTTCATAAACACCGATTAATCCGCAGTTTTTCCCATATAACGGTCCTTCATGTAAATGCTCTTTCAAAAGTACAATCCCTTGCTTCATTTTAACAAGGGATAAAGGTTTTTCTCTAAGGTTTTCATCAAACGTGTATCCCATTTCAAAAGGTATATTCATTGGGACCCCCTTATATTTTCTACATACATCTTAACAACCGCTTTCGCAAGACATTGAGAGGAATCAACAAAATCCTCAATCGCCACCACATTCAAATCAGTACATGCAATAATTGCAGTATCAACTTCCTCTCTCAATTGTAAAACGAGCGCATTCCACAATTCGCGAGCTTCTTCAACTTTTCCACTTTTAATATAAGTAATAATTTGATTAATCATATCCTGCCATTTTTCATGATGAATGTACTCTATATTACGCTTTGCAATCCCATCTTGGTAAATACCAGCTTGAACAGTTGCTTCTGTTGCGAGAAGAGCGACTCTTTTTGCAGTTTCAGGAATCGCTTTTAACGTTTCACCAACTATATTCAAAATAGGAATAGAAAGAGATTGCTGTAATTCTTCAAAATAAAGATGCGCTGTATTGCACGGCATAGCGATAAAGCTTGCGCCAGTACTCTCGAGTTTTTGTGCTCCTTCAATAATCGCTTTTTTCATCGCTGCATGATCAATAGGGCGATCCATATAAAACGGTGTTGGGCACGAGTAAATCATCATATGAGGAAAGTCCATATCATGCTTTGCTCCGTATATTGTTTGGCACTTTGCTACAACTGTATCGACGAATGGTCCAGTTGATTTTGGCCCCATTCCTGCTAGTATTCCGATCATTGTTTCGTCTCCTTCAATATGTAATTAAAAACGTTTTTTGCGAACGATAAAAAGAAATAAGGTAAATAATAAAAATGAATATACGATAGCCCAAGCTGTGAGCCATAGCGTGTGAGTCAGTATATTATATTTGTATTGTCCAAGCATTAGAAAGCTTTCGACAGGTGGTAAAAACCATAGTAACTCTTTTTTAAACCGGATAGATGCAATCGTTATAAGCAATATAAATGTAAGACTAAGCCAAGCGGTGCTTGCTTTTGGAATCATATTTCTAGTAAATAAAGATGCGATTGAAATTCCAAGTATAGAGAAAGACATATGAGCGAGAAATCCGACTAAAAATAAAGAAACTGTCATTTTTTCATTAAACATTTGCAAAATAATTGGGTAGATTACGGATATAAAAGATAAAACAGTACAAATGAGAAAAGCTGTAATATATTTCCCTACATATAGTGCGGAAATATTATTTGTGTGAGAAATCGTAATTTGTTCTTGTACAGGATCTTCCGTATGAAAAATTGTGACCGTAATCCAGGCAGATAATAAATAAAGCGCGAGAGCTGTTTCTAAATATGTCGGTACAATAGGAGTCGGTTTATATGCATATACAAAAAGTAAGCTCATGAAGTACATCGCAATAGGAGGGACGTACTTATACGATTTTGTATAGTCGAGAAAATGGTAACGAATAAGAGCAAACATAATAAACCTTCTTTCGATTTAAAAGTTAGGTTGTAGCAGTGTGATAGATGCTTTTTTATGCAATAAAAACTGAAGCATTTCGTTTGTATATTCTTTTTCAATTTGTAATTGAATAAGGTTTTGATTTGAATTGTGTGCAACGTGTATAAAACCGGATTGTTTTTGTAGTTCTATCGCTGAAAATGTTTCGTGAACAATTGCTTCAATATAGACTTGTTCTGCTCCTTTTTGTGCAGAGATATTTTCTGTGATTGTATGATTTGCTAACGTCACAATTCTGTCGGCGAAGTTTTCTAGTAGCTGTTTTTTGTGACATGTGAAGAGTATAGATATACCTTGTTGTTTTAATGAGAGTAAAATATGTTCTAATTCTTGCTGAGAGTTAGGATCGAGCCCAGAAAGCGGTTCGTCTAAAATTAATAAATGTACGTCCGTAAGTAACGCTTGCATAATACCGGTTTTTTGTTTCATACCTTTTGAAAAGTTTCGTATAACGGAATGCCTTGCATGAAGTAAATGAAACCTTTCAAGAAGCAGCGGAATTTTATCTTTTACATATTTTGTTGATAAACCGTGAATGCGGCCGAGATGAAATAGATAATCCTCTAATGTAAAACGAATCCCTTCAGGAAAATGTTCAGGTACATAGCCGATTTGTATATGTTCTTTCCTTTGAATTGTCCCTGCCGTATGTGAAATAAAGCCTGCAATTATTTTGAGTAGAGTACTTTTTCCAGTCCCGTTCCCGCCAATAATGGCGAGTGCTTCTCCTTCTGGAATGGATAAATCAATGTTGTCTAGTATAAGTGATTTGCCATACTTCTTTTGAATTCCCTTTAGTTCTACTAGCAAAGTTCTATCCTCCTATACAGTGTATATATCCATTATATAGGAGAATAACAAAAAGACGTGCAGTGAGTGCACGTCTTTTTTTGTTATGTTTTGTCGATAAGTCGATATAGTGTGTCGAATCGTCGATATATCGAAAAAATCGTTGATATATTCGAAGTTACGATAGATATAATTGAAAAATCGTCGATATATTTATCGCTTCTCAATCGCTACAATAAATGGCGGGTTATTTTGTTGGTTAATGAAGCCGTAGCGCAGTACGTGTGCTTGTTTTTGGTCTAATTCTTCGGCAAATTTGAGAACAGCGTCCCGTTCTACTTGTCCTTCTGGATGTCCGTGGTAAATAACAAGGACGATGATTCCTTCAGGTGCCATTACTTCTAGTAATTGTTCGATCGCTGAAATTGTTGAGTTCGGTTTTGTAACGATATGTTTGTCTCCGCCTGGAAGGTAACCTAAGTTGAAAATTGCGCCTGTTACTTTTCCTTTTGCATCTTCTGGTAATACGGATAGAAGTGTATCGTGACTATCGTGAACTAAAACAGTACGTTCGAAAAGTTCTTTTTCTTTTAAACGAGTTGTTGAGCTTTCAATTGCCTCTTTTTGAATATCAAATCCAAATACTTTTCCGTTATCGCCAACGATTTCGGCTAGGAAGCATGTGTCATGCCCGTTTCCTAAAGTTGCATCTACAGCGTAATCGCCTTCTTTTACTGCCGTTTGCAAGAGAGTGCGAGCAAACGGTAATACACGTTCTAATTTCATTTTTGTTTCTCCTCATTTGCATATTTTCCTTGCCAGCTTCCGCGGCGTACAAATTCTGCATCGATGGAATTTAATACTTCCCATTTATTTAAGCTCCACATTGGACCAATCATTAAATCAGGTGGACCGTCACCTGTGATGCGGTGCACAATTACGTCCTCTGGAATGATTTCAAGTTGATCAACAACGAGACTTACGTAATCCTCAAGAGAAAGGAACTCGAGTTGTCCTTTTTCATATTGCTTCACCATTGGCGTTCCTTTTAGTAAGTGAAGTAAGTGGATTTTAATTCCTTGTACGTCAAGCTTTGCTACTTCACGAGCTGTTTCCATCATCATGTCGTAATCTTCAAGTGGAAGGCCGTTAATAATATGAGAGCAAACTCGAATACCATGCTTACGTAATTTATTTACGCCTTCCACATAAGACGGATAATCGTGAGCGCGGTTAATAAGGTTTGCAGTTCGTTCATGAACAGTTTGTAATCCGAGTTCAACCCAAAGATATGTGCGTTTATTTAAGTCCGCTAAATATGCAACGACATCGTCTGGTAAACAATCTGGACGAGTTGCGATAGAAAGACCGACAACGTCTTTTTCAGCTAGAAGCGGTTCGAATTTTTCTTTTAATACTTCAAGAGGTGCATGTGTATTTGTGTAAGCCTGGAAATAAGCGATACATTTTCCATCTTTCCACTTTGAGCGCATTTTTTCTTTCATTTCATGATATTGCGTTATAACATCATCGCGGCGATCGCCAGCGAAGTCACCAGATCCAGCAGCACTGCAAAATGTACAACCGCCATAAGCAACTGTACCGTCACGGTTCGGGCAATCGAAGCCAGCATCTAATGAAACTTTAAAGATTTTTTCACCAAATTCATTTCGTAAATGGTAATTCCATGTATGATAACGTTTATTGTCGTTTGTATATGGAAAAGGGTTTTGAACCTTCATTACTTTCCCTCCTAAGCCGAGTCAAAATGAAACAAAATCCATTATAACATACTCATAAGGTTCATATGGAAGGGACACACTAAAGGGGAATTGAAGCAAGGAGGGACAATTATGGCAGAGCGTCAATCACTTGAATCGTATATTACACAAGCAGAACAAGCGGTGGAATATGCGAAAGAACAATTAGATCTTGGTATGAGACAAGAGCATTACAATACGATGGAGTATTCGGATGCGCAGTTACAATTAGAACAAGCATATAACGATTTACAAACGATGCAACAACATGCGAATGATGAGCAACGTGAGCAATTAAATAGAGCACGTATGGCAATTCGCCAATTGCAACATCAAATGATTATTACACCGCATTAATAAGGAGTGAATGTAATGGCGAAACGTTCAGATCAAAATAACCCAGAGCAAAAAACGCAAAATGGACATAACGCTGAGTTTTCGAATGAGCTTGATCCAGTTGTTCAAGTGAAACAGCGTAACAGTAAAAAAGGACAACCTCAAAGATCGAAACAATCAGAGTAGACCAGGTCGCAATATGACCTGGTTTTATTTTGTTATATGACAATAATGTAAGATTACTGTAAGGTTTGTCGATAGTTGTAAGAATACATTTCCAGTAGAGTAGGGGAGGATTAAATTTTATACAAGGAGTTGCTTTATGGGGAACAATATGACAAACAAACGAATTGATGAGTTAGATTACATTCGTGGCTTCGCATTACTGGGGATTATTTTAGTAAATATTCTTGCACTACTTAACATTAAAATCCCAGATCCTAATACAGTGGATGCTAGTTATCAAAGGTTTTTATACTTATTTGTAGAAGGTCGTTTCTTCTCAATCTTCTCATTCTTATTTGGAGTGGGATTCTATATCTTTATCTCTAGAGCAATTGCAAAGGGCAAAAATGGATATGTTTTATTTTTACGCCGCTTAGTTGCACTATTTATTTTCGGTTTGATTCATCAAATGTTTCAGCCTGGAGAAGCATTAACGTTATATGCAATTTGCGGGTTGATCGCTTTACCATTTTATAAAGTGAAAAAACAAGTGAACTTAGTTATTGGTCTTATTTTAACAATTGCCTTTAGCGTAATGGGTGCTAAGGAACTATTGCCACTTGGCTTAATTTTATTAGGGCTTGCTGCAGGGCAATATCGTACATTTGAAAATCTTGCGCAAAATATAAAGAAAGTCGCTATTTTTACAGGTGTTATGTTTGTTTTAAGTGTCGTAGCTGTATGGTATCAATACGGGCACGTGCCTGCTGATCCATTTGTAAATATGATACTAATGAATGAGGACGGAACAATGGATGCTGCAAGCCAATTTTTAAAAATTGGTGTTACAGTTGGCCCAATTATTTCAGCTTTCTATGTTGGAGCATTAATTTTACTACTTCAATTAAAACTAGTTCAAACATTGTTAGCGCCACTGAAATATTATGGTCGTATGGCTTTAACGAATTATATCGGTCAAACTGCAATGATTTTAATCGCAGGAAGTGTATGTAACTTTGCGGGAAATTTAACTTACATGCAGACGTTATATGTGTGTATTGCAATTTATGCAATTCAAATTGTGTTTAGTGTGATTTGGATGAAAATCTTTAAAATGGGTCCATTAGAATGGATTTGGCGTGTTATTACGTATTGGACGGTAACGCCTTTAAAGAAATAAAGAGAGAAGTGGGCCGTTCCTTTTGTGGAACAGCCTATTTATATTGTCGGGTTTTGTCGATAAGTCGATATATTTTGAAAATCGCTGATAAAAGTAGGAGAATCGTCGATATATTTGAAAAATCGCCGATATAATTTCAGTTACCGATTCACTATTTCACTAGTATTAATAGCCAAGCTTACAAACACACCTTTTTTATCTTACAAAAGTGTAAGGTAATTGTAATGTTAACAAATAGCAGTTCAGCTCCAAAAGGCGCAAAATAGGTAATGGAAAAACAAGCGTAGGAGGATATATATGACGAAACCAGTTGTAGACGTGAAAAACGTTCAAAAAGTGTACGGTAAAAAAGGTGAGAATCAATCACACGCATTAAAAGGTGTATCATTCTCAATTCAAGAGGGTGAGTTTGTTGGGATTATGGGACCATCTGGTTCTGGTAAAACGACATTATTAAATGTAATTTCAACGCTAGATAAAGCAACGGGCGGCGTTATTGAAATTGCGGGAACGGATATTACAAAAATGAAGCAAGGTGAGCTTTCAGATTTCCGTTCACAAAAGTTAGGATTCATCTTCCAAGATTTTAACTTATTAGAGAATTTATCTATTTACGAAAACATTGCACTTCCATTATCTCTTCAAGGTGTCTCATCACGAAATATTGGACCAAAAGTAGAAAAGGTAGCAGATATGTTAGGCATTTCGGCAATACTTCAAAAGTATCCATCTGAAGTATCTGGTGGACAAAAGCAACGTTCAGCAGCAGCACGTGCGTTAGTGCATGAGCCTGCAATTATTTTAGGGGACGAGCCAACAGGAGCGCTTGATTCTAAAAATGCAACGAGTTTACTTGATGCGATGACAAACTTAAATAAAGATCAAGGCGTATCTATTATGATGGTTACACATGATCCTTACAGTGCAAGTTACTGTCAGCGTATTTTATTCATTCAAGATGGTGAGCTATATAAAGAAATTCACCGAGGCGGTACACGTGAAGAGTTTTATAAAGAGATTTTAGATGTGCTAGCAGACTTAGGCACACAAAAAGCGTAAGAAAGGAGGTTCTAAGGCATGTTATTCAAACTTTCCATGTCAGGACTAAAAAGTAAGCTGAAAGATTATATCGTCTTACTTGTTGGTCTTGTCATGTCGATTTCAATTTTTTATATGTTCCAAACGTTAGCACTAAATAAGGCGTTTATTGAATCCAACTCAGTTATTCAATCAATTGGATTTGTATTCCAAGCAGGTTCATTTTTACTTGCTATTATAACGTTCTTCTATATTTTATATGCGAACTCTTTCTTATTATCTCTTCGTCAAAAAGAGTTTGGTATGTATATGATGTTAGGAGCAAAAAAGCATAAAGTTACATTACTTATGTTTATCGAAACAATCGTATTAGGCGCTGCGTCTCTTGCGATCAGTATTACAGTTGGTGTAGGACTTGCAGAAGGTATCGGACAGTTGTTAATGAAACAATTAGAGTTTGCTGGTGAAGGCTATAAAGCATTTTACCTTCCATCAATGACCGTTACTTGCATTTTCTTCTTAGCACTATTTGTATTATCAGCAATTATGAATAGTATTAAGTTATCACGTATTTCTGTACTGCAACTTGTACATGCAGATGCACAAACAGAACGTGTTGCGGTAAAAGGAAAAATGACAGGTGTAGTTGCATTCCTAGCGGTTATTTTATTAGGCATTGGCTATGCATCGATGATTTACATGGAAAAACTAAGAGAAATGGGAATCCTTATTGCATTAGTGACAACAACAGCTGGTACTTACATGTTATTTGGATCACTTCTTCCTGTTATTATTAAAAAGTTAAAAAGTAATAAAAAGCGTAGTGAAAAAGGGCTTAACGCTTTTACATTTGCACAATTAAACTTCCGTATTAATAGCTTAACAAAGGTACTTGCAACAGTAGCGATGTTAGTTGCGCTTGGAGCCGGTGCCATTTCAGGTGGTATGGCGTTTAAAAATAACGTTATAAAAATGGTTGATGGTTTCGTAATATATGATTCAGTAGTTCATAATCCAACTGCTGAAGAAAAGAAAATTTTAGACGATATTACATTTAAAGAGAAAAGCGAATATCGTTACAAAGTCGATGATAAATACGTTTACTATGTAAAAGAAGATTTAGAGAAAAATCGTCCTTTAGTAAAAGATATGTCAAATATCAAATCAATGAAGGATATAGTGAACACGAAAAAAGTTTCAGAGGAACTACCAGTGGGTGCAGTTTCTAGAGAAATGAATGAAAAAGGTGCGAGTGCTAAAGAACTTCCACAAGAATGGGACGAGGCTTTCAGAACAATCGAGCCATTCTACGTACATGAAGATCATGCAATTAAAATTGTAGATCAAAAAATGTACGATACTGTAAATGGTAAAGAAGGAATTGTATTTACTGGAAAAACAGATGATTTTGAAGCACATAAAAAAGAATGGAAAAAACTTGACGAGTTGCAGCTAGATAAATATAAAAATGTAAAAGCTGAAAGATTAGATAGTAAATATCAAGCTTACGACATGTTCTATGGCGTTGCGAGCGGAACAGTGTTTATGGGATTCTTCCTTGGAATTGCTTTCTTAGCAATGATGGCAAGTTGTTTAATGTTCAAAATTTTTTCTGGTGCATCAAAAGATATTACACGTTATCAAATGCTTCGTAAAATCGGGGTGCGCCGTGAATTATTAACGAAATCCATTTATAAAGAGTTATTCTTAGTCTTCTTATTCCCAGCAATTGTAGGTATTGCTCACGTATTAGTTGGTATGAATATTTTCGGATTTATTTTAATCGATCCGTACTTCCGTATTTGGGTACCAATCATAATTTTCGTAGTTATTTACACGATTTATTACTTCATTACAGTTCAATTGTATAAAGGAATTGTTCTTCCGAAAGAAGAATAATAAAAACCGAGCGAAATTGCTCGGTTTTTATTATTTTCAGAAAAAACACTTTAATGTTACTGAAATATATAATATAATGTAAATAAGTAACATAATATAAAAGTAGAAGCAGCTGGATAAGGAAAGGAGGAATCCGATCTGTAGAAAGAGGCTGAACTTGTATCCCCTATTATTCCTACCCCTACTGTATTTGCACAATTATAAATTTCCGAGCTTAAAAGTATATTGTAAAAATAATGGATAATACATGGAAATCTCATAGCGTGATAAGGTAAAATGGACAACATGATGAGAAAATTACCGTTCATAAGATGAGGAGAATACATGTATGGAAGTTGTAGAGGCATTAAAAGATATAAGCCAAATTGAGGCGATGAAAAAGTATTTAAAAGAGCACTCACAGCGAGATTATCTTTTATTTGTTATTGGAATTAATACAGGATTAAAAATTACTGAGCTACTTAGTATGAAATTTGAAGAGATATTAAATGAAGATGGAACTGTTAAAGAGTTTTATTCTCTTCCTGTGAAAGATGAAAAGTTTAAACAAGATATTTATTTAAATACAAAAGTAAAAGAAGCACTTTTAGAGTACGTACAATCTATTGATGTGAAAAGAGAAAACTACGTATTTCAATCTAATAAAACGAAAAATTCAATTACACGTCAACAAGCGTATCGTGTCATTCATAATGCTGCTGAAGCGGTTGGGATTGTTGGTAAAATCGGAACAAACTCAATGAGAAAAACGTTTGGATTTCATGCATACAAAAGAGGGATAGCGATTGCACTATTGCAAAAGCATTTTCATCACGCAACGCCATCAGAGACGCTCAAGTATTTAGGAATCTCAAAAGATGAAGAATTTAAAACCGAGATTGATGTTGATTTGTAAAAGCCGTAACTAAAAACTTTAGGAGGCGGGAATATGAATATTCGAGAGAGTGAATTACCGGGCATTGGATGTAAGTTTGAAGTAATTACAAAAGGTAATGAAAAGCTGGTTATTGTTATTCACGATGATGGCCGAAGAGAAATGTATCATTTTGATGCAGATCATGATGAAAGTATTTCAAGCATTTCTCTTCGTGATTCGGAAGCGAGACAAATTGCGGCTATATTAGGCGGAATGGTATATAGACCGCAAGCTTTAGACACAATTGAGATGGCTTTTGAAGGATTATCAATTGAATGGTTTAAGGTGGAGAATCATGCACCAGTCGTACAAAAAACAATTGGTAGCTTACATGTCAGAAAAACATATAACGTAACGATTATTGCTATTTTAAAAAAGAATATGAAGAAATTCTTTAATCCAGGTCCAGACTCTATTATTGAAGCTGGCGATATGCTCGTGTTATCGGGCGCGAGACATGAAGTGAAAAGAATTATTAATGAATTGCTTTCATCAGGAGGTGATTCATAATCGATGGATACTTTAATCTTTGAAGTTGGAACTGCGTTAGTATTAGTAGCTTTTGCAGCTATCCTCGCTGCGAAGTTAAAGTTTTCGATTATTACGTTTCTCATTATACTCGGTATGTTAGTGGGGCCTCATGCCCCCGATTTAGGACTTATCGATTTAAGGTTTATTGAAAGCGGAGAAGTTATTTCCTTCCTCGGCCGCGTTGGCGTCATATTCCTCCTATTCTACTTAGGTTTAGAATTCTCAATTAAAAAATTAATTAAATCAGGAAAATCAATTGCTTTCGGGGGGACTGTTCACATATCACTTAATTTCTTATTAGGTTTGCTTTATGGATATGTGGTGGGATTTCCCTTATTAGAGACGTTAATTATTGCTGGAATCATTACAATTTCATCAAGTGCAATTGTTGCAAAAGTCATTGTTGATTTAAGAAGATCTGGTAATAAAGAGACTGAATTAATATTAGGAATCATCATGTTTGATGATATTTTTTTAGCTGTATATTTATCAGTCGTTTCAGGGTTAGTACTCGGTGGTGCCACATCATTTGTAGGTGCTCTTACATCGGTGTTAATCGCAGTAGGGTATATGCTACTATTCTTTGTAATCGCTAGAAAAGCTACGTCGTTTTTAAATAAAATATTAGATATTTCCTCAAATGAAATTTTTATTATCGTAATATTCGCTATTTTATTCTTCGTAGCAGGATTTTCTGAAACGATTCATGTCGCTGAGGCAATTGGAGCGTTATTGTTAGGACTCGTCTTTTCTGAAACAGAGCATAGTGATCGGATTGAGAAGCTCGTCGTCCCATTCCGTGATTTCTTTGGAGCTATATTCTTTTTCAGTTTTGGTTTAAGCATAGATCCGTTTTCACTTGGAGGAGCAGTGTGGTTGGCCTTAGGTGCAGTTTTCATTACTCTAATCGGTAATTTTACTGCTGGAATGATTGCGGGACGTAAAGCCGGGTTATCCCATAAGGCTTCTACGAATATCGGTTTAACACTCGTATCACGCGGGGAATTTTCTATTATTGTAGCGAATATCGGCATTGCCGGTGGCTTAATGGTAGCGATTAAACCGTTCTCTGCTTTATATGTTTTAATATTGGCATCGTTAGGACCGTTATTAACGAAAGAGTCTGGGAGAATATACTCTCTACTAGATAAGGTATTTAAATGGAGTGCGAAAGAACGTGCAAAGCGAGAAAAAGAAGTTGGATAGTATAAAGAGGCTGCATGAACTTCATGCAGCCTCTTTATATAGTGTTGCTGTTGTCGTTTTTTGTCGGTAAGTCGATATATTTTAATAATCGCTGATATATTTCGAGAATCGTCGATATATTTTCAAACAGCAATCAATATAATTTCATTTACCGACAAACCATTATCTGAATTTCATCAACTATTAATCAGTTGCCTTCCTATTTAAAAACGACTACAATTTTACTGTTATAGATGAACGAAAAAATAGAATAGGAGGGGAGACTATGCCAAGGAAAGTATGGCTATTAGTAGCTGGGATGATTATTAATGTCACGGGTGCTTCTTTTTTATGGCCTTTTAATACAATTTATTTGCATGATCACCTAGGAAAATCTTTATCTGTGGCCGGAATGGTATTAATGATCAATTCGCTTACTGGTGTAATCGGAAACTTGCTCGGCGGTGTTTTATTTGATAAATGGGGCGGTTATAAATCAACTTTAGTAGGGATTGTCATTACACTCGTATCGATTTTAGGTCTTGTGTTCTTCCACGGTTGGCCATTATACGTTGTATGGCTAGCGTTAATCGGTTTTGGTTCTGGAATGGTCTTCCCATCGATGTATGCGATGGTTGGTACAGTTTGGCCAGAGGGCGGAAGACGAGCATTTAATGCGATGTATGTTGGACAAAACGTTGGTATTGCGATCGGAACAGCGTGTGGTGGATTAGTTGCATCGTATCGTTTTGATTATATTTTCTTAGCGAACTTTATTTTATACTTTGTTTTCTTCTTAATTGCTTTTATTGGATTCCGTGGTATGGAAGACAAAAAAGAGCCAGGAGCGCAAAAAGAAGCCGAAACGGAAAAAGGCTGGTCACTTACACCAGGATTCAAAGCACTTCTTATCGTATGTGTAGCATATGCTTTATGCTGGGTTACATACGTACAATGGCAAGGAGCAATTGCAACACATATGCAAGAGTTAAATATTAGTCTTCGTCACTATAGTTTATTATGGACGATAAACGGAGCGATGATCGTTTGTGCACAGCCACTAGTTAGTATGTTAATTCGCTGGATGAAGCGTTCGTTAAAACAACAAATTATGATTGGGATTCTTATTTTTGCAGTGTCATTCATTGTATTAAGTCAAGCGCAGCAATTTACGATGTTCCTCGTTGCGATGGTAACATTAACAATTGGTGAGTTATTCGTATGGCCAGCAGTTCCAACGATTGCAAATATACTTGCGCCAAAAGATAAGTTAGGGTTTTATCAAGGTGTTGTAAATAGTGCGGCGACTGTAGGGAAAATGTTCGGGCCAGTCGTTGGCGGAGCAATTGTGGATTTATACAATATGGAAGTATTGTTTATAGCAATCATGGTAATGCTTGTAGTAGCGCTTATCGCAACGAGTATTTATGATAAACGAGTAAAAGTAGAAGAAACAGTTGAAGAAAAAATTGCAGTTTAGTTTGACGGAACATGTTCACATGTTTTAGAATATATTTAAATAAAACAACCTTTAGAACAAGGGAGATAGCTCGGCTGTCTTAAGACGAATTCGTTAGTTATTAAAAGTAACGATTAACCGAGAAGCCCCGCTTTAAGTAAGCTCTTTAGAGATACGAAGTGGAGGGTAGTTCAAATTAACTCATATGTGTAATAACAGTGAGAAGGAGTAGTAGTAATAGAAGCTGGTTTAGAGAGTTGACGGTCGGTGCAAGTCAATCCACGTTTCGTTATGAACTCGCCTTTGAGTTGCAGTTGTGAAACTAATAGTAGCAATTGCCGTTAATCCACGTTACGGATCTAAGCGAATGTATATTTGTACATTAATTTAGGGTGGTACCGCGGGAATCTATAACCTCTCGTCCCTTTCTAGGGATGAGAGGTTTTTTGTATTTTGGGCGGTGAAAATAAATAGAATTTCAAGGAGGGTATCTCATGAGCTTTAATCATCAAGAAATTGAGAAGAAGTGGCAAGGGTACTGGGAAGAGAATAAAACATTCCGTACGCCAGATGAGACAGAAAAACCAAAATTTTATGCACTAGATATGTTCCCATATCCATCAGGTGCAGGCTTACACGTAGGACATCCAGAAGGTTATACAGCAACAGATATTTTATCTCGTATGAAGCGTATGCAAGGATATAACGTTCTTCATCCAATGGGATGGGATGCATTCGGTCTTCCAGCAGAGCAATATGCACTTGATACTGGAAACAGCCCAGCTGAATTTACAGAGCATAATATTAATACATTCCGTAACCAAATTAAATCATTAGGTTTCTCTTACGATTGGGACCGTGAAGTAAATACAACAGATCCAAACTACTACAAGTGGACACAATGGATCTTCCTAAAACTATTTGAAAAAGGCTTAGCTTACGTTGATGAAGTACCTGTAAACTGGTGCCCAGCACTTGGTACAGTACTTGCAAACGAAGAAATCATTGACGGTAAGAGTGAGCGCGGTGGACATCCAGTTGAGCGTCGTCCGATGAGACAGTGGATGTTAAAAATTACAGCTTACGGAGATCGTCTATTAGAAGATCTAGATGAGCTTGATTGGCCAGAAAGCTTAAAAGATATGCAACGTAACTGGATCGGTCGTTCTGAAGGTGCCGAAGTACACTTCAATATCGATGGTACAGACGAGAAGTTCACAGTTTTCACAACGCGTCCTGATACATTATTCGGAGCAAGCTACTGTGTACTTGCTCCGGAACATGCACTTGTTGCTGATATTACAACTGCTGAACAAAAAGAAGCTGTAGAAGCTTACATTAATTCTGTAAAAATGAAGAGTGATTTAGAGCGTACAGAACTTGCGAAAGAGAAAACTGGTGTATTCACTGGTGCTTACGCAGTTAACCCAGTAAATGGTGAGAAATTACCAATCTGGATCGCTGATTACGTTCTTGCAACTTACGGAACAGGTGCTGTAATGGCAGTTCCAGCTCATGATGAGCGTGACTATGAATTCGCATCAACGTTCAATCTTCCAATGAAGGAAGTTGTAAAAGGCGGAGACATTACGAAAGAAGCATACACAGGTGATGGTGCACACGTAAACTCAGCATTCCTTGATGGCTTAAATAAAGAAGAAGCAATCGCAAAAATGATTGAATGGCTTGAAGCAACGAGTGCAGGAAATCAAAAAGTAACGTACCGTCTACGTGACTGGTTATTCAGCCGTCAACGTTACTGGGGTGAGCCAATTCCAGTAATCCACTGGGAAGATGGCACAATGACAGCTGTGAAAGAAGAAGAATTACCACTAGTTCTTCCGAAAACAGAAAACATCCGTCCTTCAGGTACTGGTGAATCACCACTTGCTAACATTGACGAGTGGGTAAATGTTGTTGATCCTGAGACTGGGAAAAAAGGTCGTCGTGAAACGAATACAATGCCACAATGGGCTGGTAGCTGCTGGTATTACCTACGTTACATCGATCCAAACAACAGCGAAGCACTTGTGGATCCTGAAAAAGTAAAACAATGGCTTCCAGTTGATATTTATATCGGCGGAGCAGAGCATGCTGTACTTCACTTACTATATGCTCGTTTCTGGCATAAAGTATTATACGATATCGGTGTAGTTCCAACGAAAGAGCCGTTCCAACAATTATTCAACCAAGGTATGATTTTAGGTGAAAACAACGAGAAAATGAGTAAATCAAAAGGTAACGTTGTAAACCCTGATGATATCGTAGCAAGCCACGGTGCAGATACACTTCGTCTATACGAAATGTTCATGGGACCATTAGATGCTTCAATCGCTTGGTCTGAAAATGGTCTTGACGGAGCTCGTCGTTTCCTAGACCGCGTATGGCGCCTATTCGTTCAAGATAACGGTGAACTAAGTGAGAAAATTACTGATGCACCAAATAAAGAGCTTGAAAAAGCTTACCACCAAACAGTGAAGAAAGTAACAGAAGACTATGCAGAGCTTCGCTTCAACACAGCGATTTCTCAAATGATGGTATTTATCAATGATGCATACAAAGCTGAAACACTTCCGAAAGAATATGTAGAAGGTTTTGTAAAAATGATTGCACCAGTTGCACCTCACATTGGGGAAGAGCTATGGAGCAAACTTGGATACAATGAAACAATCACATATGCAAGCTGGCCAACATTTGATGAGTCTAAACTTGTAGAAGATGAAGTTGAAATCGTTGTTCAAGTTATGGGTAAAGTTCGCGCAAAACTAACAATGAGTAAAGACGCATCAAAAGAAGAAATGGAACAACTTGCACTTGAAGCAATTCAAGACCAAATTGAAGGGAAAACAGTTCGTAAAGTAATTGTTGTTCCTGGAAAACTTGTTAATGTTGTTGCAAATTAATTTATTCTAAATAAAAGCTCAGAGTATGTATACTCTGAGCTTTTTTGTGTAGAAAATAATCTCTGGATCACCCTAGTCTAAGTTTTCAATTATTCCACTACGTACAAATAAAAGAGCGGAATTCCAATACAGACAAACACCTATTTTTCTATAGGAAATATGATAAAAAAGGTAGGCTAAATTGAGTAGAAGAGGTGAAAGGAATGAAAGGGATGGACAATAATGCACCACATGGCTTTTTCGGAGGTGGATCGGATAGTTATGAACAAATGATGTTAATGGGAGGCGGACAACAAGGATATGGCGGAATTCCGAGCTGGTTGGGTGGAACACCTGGAGGATTTTCCACATCAGTAGCTGGAGCACAAACTGGAATTCCAACATTAACAGGAGGATTTCCATCATCAGTAGCTGGAGTGCAAACAGGAATCCCAACATTTGTAGGCGGAGCAGCGGGAGGAGTACCAGTAGGCGTACCAACTACATTCCCATCTTTCGTTGGAGGAGTACAAACAGGATTTCCGGTACCGGGAGTAGGTGGTTATCCACAAGGTTTTTACGGTCACCATGGCCACCACGACGGTCATCATGGACACCATCATCAAGGTCACCATGGCCATCATGGGCATCATCACCACCATGGCCATCATGGACACCATCACCACCAAGGTCAACATGGCCATCATGGACACCATCACCACCAAGGTCACCAAGGTCATCATGGACATCATCAACAACAAGTACATCACCACGGCCACCATCATATACATCCGCAGGCTGTTCTTTATCAAATTCATCAAGATCAACATGGTCACCATGGCCACCACGGCCACCAAGGTCAACATGGTCATCAAGGCCACCACGGCCACCAAGGTCAACATGGCCATCAAGGTCACCACGGCCACCAAGGTCAACATGGCCATCAAGGCCACCACGGCCACCAAGGTCAACATGGTCATCAAGGTTACCAAGGCCAACAACACCAACAACACCAACAACACCAACAATACCAACAATACCAACAGTATCAACAACAACAATCTTCTCCTTGGACAGGTGGAATTGGAGCAGGAGGAGCGGGGGCAGCAGCAGGAGCGGCTAGCATTAGTGGAGCAGCAGGATATGCGGGACACGTGGGTCATTAATGATTGCCAGAAAAAAAGACATAATAAAAAACTGCTAGGAAATCCTAGCAGTTTTTTTCAGCTTCTTGGCGTTGACGTTCGATTTCAGCACGAAGTTGTGGTTCTGGTGCTTGCCAGCCTTCAGGTTTTAGAATTTTACCGTCACCTTCGCGGAATCGAGGTTTCCCGTCAGGGAATAGTTTTGCCATGTTTGCGTTATTTACAATTTCGAATCCTTTATCAGGACGTACGCCCATTTCGGCAAACGTGCCGAATGCAAAGTAAATAAGGTCAATCAGTGCATCATATTGATCTTCAACAGTCGTTGCTTCTAGAAATTCTTCTAACTCTTCTTGCATAAAACTCGCACGGATTTTTGCACGTTCTTCTGTTAATTTTGTTGGAGTATTTGTTACGGGATGTCCGAATACTTCATGCATTTTTGCAACAAGTTCGTACCCTTTATCTAAACCTTTTTCGTTTGTCATGTTGTTTCATCCTTTCTCGCTTAGTGCCGAATCTCATTGTAACATAAGGTGATTATGAAATGAAAAGAACATCTTATAGAAAATAAGATGCTCGCCTGTTATTCTTCTTTCTTAATTAAAATGGATAAAATAAGATCGATGCCAAACATACCAACGAGCAACATTGGTATAACGACAAGTAAATAACGTGTGAAGGAAACATTTTTTAAGTATGTATGAGCAAATAAAAAGACGCCGAGAAATAAAATACCATTTAAAATAGGCTTTACTAATTTTTTAGACATAAGCTCCCCCATAAACATCTTCTCTCTCTATCTAAAATAAAAACTCCTCTTTCCGTTGTATCATGCCGGGAAGAGGAGTTCAATCATTTCTCATTCAATTACACCAGAATTTGTAATATTTACAGTGTATTTTATATGAATTGGAACATCTTTGTACATTTTTCTCCACTCTTCTAATTTGAATGGACGATAATGGTGTTTATATTTTGCTCCTAGCCCGAGGGGATCGACATTTAAAGATTTAAACTGCTTAATTAACTTAGCAGCTTGTTTATCTAATTGCTTTTGAACATCTTTTTCAATGTTTTTTGTGTTTTTATTATTTTCTAAGTTAATTTGTTTTGATAGTTCTTGAATACGTGCATCAAGATGAACGTGAATGAAAAAAGAAGGCTTCCCGTTTTTAATCTTTATATCTTAATATGGAATGGAATGAATGTTGTTAACCACTACGTATGCAGAATCCGTTTTAAATTCATGTGAATCTAATTTATGTTTCTCTAATAGTTCTTTAAAGATGAACATATCTTTTTCCGCAATTTTACCGATATATTTATCCTTTTTAAAAAGACCAATTCCGGTAATTTTTATTTTATCACCATGCTTCTTTAAAATGGGAATATAGTAGTCTTGTCCTTCTTGATAATAACGGAATGCTCCTACATGTAGGTTATCCGTTGGTAAAGGACCGGTCTCCATATTATGTTCTAGCAATTTTTTTATATAAATTGCAACGTTGTATGAAGTCGAATATTTGCCTTTTAAAAGTTCAGTACCATTCCCCTCTAATAAAGCAGCATATAAAGCGTTCCCTATATTCACATCTCGAAGTAATGTATCGAATGAAGTAGCCATTCCTGTTTTAGCAAGTCTTATCGTATATAGAGCGACACGCATTTGTCCGCTAGCAAAAGGTTGAGAAGATTCTAACGATGTATCTGCTTTTACTTGTTTTACCGCATTTGCAGTTCCTTCAAAAACTTGAACTTTATTTCCCTTTTTCTGAATGGGGCAAACGAATGTCACTTTTACTTTATTATCTTTTGCAACGTCAAATACGGTTCCTTGAATAAGTTGTACATCATCGATAATGTTTTTTTGTAAACATCCCGTTAGACTGAAGAATGTTATACAAGAAATAAGTATTAATTTGCTTGTGCTTTTGATTTTTTCCATTTTCTTTTCACCCACACAATGATAAATAGGATTGGGATGTATACATAAATGAGCCAAAAACTAACTTTTGCTGCATTACTAATAAAATTGTTAATATCGTGCCTGTTTGTTAAAAGTTGTGAAACAATAAGCGTGATAAAGAAAAAAGCAATTAAAATACCTCGTTGTTTTACACGAAATATTTCGTGAGTTGCTCTCATTGACGCCCATAAAGGGAGGATAAAACTTGAAATAATAACAAGTGCATAGCCTGAAATTGCAATATATTCGAGTCTTTCTATAAATGGTAATTGAATGACTTGGGTCATAGAAAGTTGGGCCCATATCGTTTTTAACAATTGTTTTTCACTAAAAAAAGAAAAGGCTAAAAGGGTGCTAAATAGATATAGAAGATTTGAAAATAGTGCTCCGAGCTGAGCGTATTTATGAGATTGCATAGGCTTTTTCACAAATGGATACACCATGAGGTAAATCTCAAAACCGGTCATACTGTAGATTGACAGTTGAGCGGATTTTAAAATGTCTGAAAAAGAATGTGTAAATATAGGTGGTAAATTATCCTAATGTGAGTATTTCAAAACGAATAAACTTAGAAATAAATATCCTAATGTACCACCAATAGAGATGACGCAAATACCGGTAATTACACGAAATCCAGAAGAGATAATGTAATAGCTAACTAAGCACAAAAAGAGTGTTAACATAAAGGTGGAAGCGGTAGGAAACATCCATACTTGAATAATTTCAACATACGTTCGAATAACCGAAATACTGACGATTAAAAAATAAGCTGCAAAGATGATATTAAAGACATTTCCTATCCACTTTCCAAACGTTTGCCTTTGTAAATCAATTAAATTTCCATTTGTTTCTTTTAATAAAAAATACATCATCCATATAAGGAGATGGATACAGAGTCCTGTGATTACAACGCCCATCCATCCGTCATATCCAGCGGCCTTTGCGATGATTCGAGCGAAGCCGAGAACGCCAGCACCGAACTGTGCACCGTGAATTAAGAAGAAAACGAAGATAGGAGATATTTGATATTTTTCTTGAACTTTACTCATCGAATGCACCTCATTTCTTAATCATCAAAGTCTGATCTATGTTTTGTTGAAATTCCTTTCGCTGCTTTTTTTACATGTTGTGGCCTTGCTTGTACATCCCGTGTATCAATCATTGTTAAAGGGAAACGGATCCAAGAATCTTTAACAGATTGTTGTCTTGTTGGGTAGAACAAAGCGTACGGCTTGCGTAAAGAAGTAAGTCTAAATAGGTGCGTAAATAAGAAGATAAATCCAAGTGAAATCCCGAAAAGTCCTCCTATTTCTGCAAATATGAGAAACGGGAAACGTAGTAATCGAACCGCATTACCCATTTTATAAATAGGTGTAATAAAGGAAGCGAGTGCTGATAAGGCAACGATAATTAATAAAATATTACTCGTTAAACCAGCTTGTACAGATGCTTGTCCGATTACGATACCGCCTACAATACCGAGCGTTTGACCAACTTTCATCGGTAACCTTGCCCCAGCTTCTCTCAGTAAATCGATTGCGAGTTCTAAAAAGAGTGCTTCAATTAAAGGCGGGAATGGTACTTGCGCCCTTGATAAAATTAAAGTTTCAAGTAAATCACTCGGAATGAGTTCATAATGATAATTTAAAACTGCAACGTATAACGGTGTAGCACATATAGAGAATAAAACGGAAATAAGACGTAAAACCCTTGAGAATGTAGCGTATAGCCAAGAGACGTTGTAGTCTTCTGGTGAAATGAAAAAATCGAAATAGGATACAGGTGTTAGTAAAACACTTGGAGAACCGTCCACAAAAATAGCGATTTTCCCATCGATTAGTGCTTTTGTAACTCTATCAGTGCGTTCTGTATTGATATAGAGAGGGAAAATCGACTTTTCTCCCATCAATTCTTGTAAATAAGCACTATCATTAATTTGATCATATTCAAGAGCACGTAAAGACTCCTCTAGAAAATCAACATTATCTTTTTCAGCAAGGTTGTCTAAATACATCATGACAACTTTTGTTTTGGAAAACTCACCGATAATCATCTCTTTTGTTTGTAAATCTAAAACAGGAAGACGTTTTCGTACTAAATTTATGTTTGTATCAATATCTTCTACAAAACCTTCTTGCGGACCAATAACAGTCGATTCATTTAAAGGAGGAGTTGGTGCACGATAATTATCAATTGCAATATTTGCGAGCATACATTTTTGATCTTGTTGATTTACTTGAACAATCGCATGCCCCTTTAAAACCATGTCCTCAATTTTTTGTAAATCGTTCGTAATTGTAATGCCGCTCATCGGAATATGTTCCTTCAGCTCTTCTAGTGATGCGTTAGGTCGTTCTAAAAGAGTGGGCATTAAATATTTTTGTAATTTCTCTCCATCAAGCGAAGGACGATAGTAAGAAATCCAATAAGGCATCGTTTCGTCGTCGGATGTATGATAATTCACAAAATCACTAGACTTTTTCAGCTTCTCTATTAAATCTTGTAAAGAATGAATACGATCTTTTTCTGGTTTCGAAAAATCATAAATACTATTACCTTTAGAATTTTGTTGCTTATCCTGATTTGAGTTGTCTTGTTTAGAGTGTTGCTGTTGACCCTGACCGGAGTC
Organism: Bacillus cereus group sp. Bc031; assembly: GCF_027716265.1. NCBI lineage: Bacteria > Bacillati > Bacillota > Bacilli > Caryophanales > Bacillaceae > Bacillus > Bacillus cereus group sp. Bc031. The sequence continues at coordinate 17,149 of NZ_JAQFUL010000026.1, read as the reverse complement.
GTTCTGCTTAGAATGCTTCTGTTGCCCTTGATTCGATTCGTCTTGCTTAGAATGCTTCTGTTGACCCTGATCGGAGTTGTTCTGCTTAGAATGCTTCTGTTGCTCTTGATTGGAGTCGTCTTGCTTAGAGTGTTGCTGTTGACCCTGATCGGAGTCGTTCTGCTTAGAATGCTTCTGTTGCTCTTGATTGGAGTCGTCTTGCTTAGAATGCTTCTGTTGCCCTTGATTGGAGTCATCTTGTTTAGAATGCTTCTGTTGCTCTTGAGAAGATTCATCTTGTTTAGCACTTTGTTGCTGATTTTGATTCGATTGATTTTGCTGCTTATCTTGAGAAGATTCCTTGTGTTCCTCTTTTTTTTGCTCGCTATTGTTACCTTTATTATGTTTCGTACTTCTAGTCTGTTCTTTGTTGTCGTCCTCTTGATTGTTAGGTTTTTGCTCCGAATTATCTGTTTCGTTTTTCTCTGTTGTATTTGATTTTTTTTTCTTACGTAGCCAATTCCAAATCATATGTATGCCCTCTTTGATTGTGTAATATAGTGCTATTTTGTGGCTAATTTTGTATATTATTCATTTATTTATGAAAAGAAGGAGGAGATGGGTTTGCATAGAAAAAATCCTTTAGTAAGCAGTACATACTATGACGAGAAGAGGGCGAGTCTGTGCAAATTGTAAAAAAGGAGAAATTTATTTTAAAGGAGTTTACATTTGAAAATGGTAGGACAATTCCTGTTCAAATGGGGTATGAGACTTATGGTACTTTAAATAGAGAAAGGTCAAATACGATTTTGGTTTGTCATTATTTTAGTGCAACTAGTCACGCGGCAGGAAAATATACAGCGCATGATGAGGAGTCTGGCTGGTGGGATGGTTTAATTGGACCGGGAAAAGCAATTGATACAAATAAATACTTTGTTATATGCACTGATAATCTTTGTAATGTGCAGGTGAAGAACCCTTATGTAATTACAACGGGACCGAAATCGATTAATCCGAAAACTGGAGATGAATATGCGATGGACTTTCCGGTTTTTACATTTCTTCATGTAGCTCGTATGCAATATGAGTTAATAAAAGATATGGGAATCGCAAGGCTACATGCTGTAATGGGACCGTCAGCTGGCGGGATGATTGCGCAGCAATGGGCTGTTCATTATCCTCATATGGTAGAGCGGATGATTGGTGTTATTACGAACCCGCAAAATCCAATTATTACGTCGGTAAATGTAGCGCAAAATGCAATTGAGGCTATCCGGCTGGATCCAAGTTGGAAGGGCGGGAAATATGGAGAAGAGCAGCCAATGAAGGGGCTTCAGTTAGCAAATAGAATGATGTTTATGAACGCGTTTGATGAGCATTTTTATGAAACAACCTTCCCTCGTAATAGTATAGAAGTAGAACCGTATGAAAAGGTTTCTTCATTAACATCATTTGAGAAAGAGATAAATAAATTGACATATAGAAGTATAGAGTTAGTAGATGCAAATTCGTGGATGTACACTGCGAAAGCAGTTTTATTACATGATATTGCACATGGATTTTCGTCTTTAGAAGACGCACTGTCTAATATAGAAGCAAATGTACTTATGATTCCGTGTAAACAAGATTTGCTTCAGCCGTCACGTTATAATTATAAAATGGTAGACCTATTGCAAAAACAAGGGAAGTATGCAGAAGTATATGAGATAGAAAGTATAAATGGGCATATGGCGGGAGTATTTGATATTCATTTATTTGAAAAGAAAGTGTATGAGTTTTTAAATCGGAAAGTATCTAGTTTTGTGTAGAAAATAAATGATGTGAAAAAGGTGCAATGTATGTAGTAGGCACCTTTTTTTACATGATTTGTAGGCGGAAAATATATGTGGCAATTGCTATACCGAAGAATGCAATACTAAGTAATAGAAATAAGAATGACATTTCTTGTGGTGATTTTATCTTTTTATTATTTTTCATACTAAGTGCAATAATTGCAGCGAGTAAGAACACAATGCTCATAATGAAAAGAAAAAGTGTTATTTTAATCGACTCCCTTCATAAAACAAGTATATTGAGGATACAATGCACGAGTTATGTTTGTAAAGGATAAGTTTTACGAGAAAATTGAGAAATAAATTCTCCGTTCTTTGCGTTCTTTCTTTCGCGTGCTAAAATTGATGAGAAATGATTGTTTAAAGAAGAGATTAAAGGTTTTATTGTATATAAGGAGGAACGAAATATGACAGAAGTGAAAACAATTACTACAGAAGAAGTACAAGAGCGTTTAGAAAACGGAGAAACGTTATTTTTAGTAGACGTAAGAGAAGATGAAGAAGTAGCAACAGGGAAAATTCCAGAAGCTGTACATATTAAAATGGGGGATATCCCAAATAAAGTAGATTTCTTTGATAAAGAGAATGAATATATCTTTATTTGTCGCTCGGGAATGCGCAGTGAAAATGTATGCCATTATTTAAATGAGCAAGGCTTTAAAACAGTGAACATGGTTGGCGGTATGCTTCAATATGAAGGCGAAATCAAATAAGTAGTTTAAAAAACTTGAAACGAGTCTGTTTCAAGTTTTTTTCTTTTGCATACAGTGTACAAAAGGGGGATAGGTAAATGGGGATTAACTTACGGAAAGTAAAAATTATAAATAATACAGGGGCTGTTAATGTCGGCGATTGTTATGATATCTCACCTTTAGCTGTAGCGAAAGTGTATGCAGGTGCTGGAGGATCGAGTGCGGCTATTTTTTTAAATGGGAAAAGACAGCCAGAAGCGGTCATTAGAACATCGGTGTTTCTTCCGCCATTAGCAACGAGTACACGTACATTAGGCTCATAGAAGAAAGGTAGAGTGTAATTATGCCTGCTCATATAAAAGAGTTTGTTATTGTGAATAATACTGGGAATATATTTACAGGTGATAATTTGAGTGATACTTCATTTACTGCTTCGAAATCGTACAGTGGTTCAATGGGATGCACTTGGATTGATGTTGTTACAGTAATAGGGACGGAGACGAAGCTTTGTTTACAGCCGGGTGATTCGGTGACGACAACATATACAAGAGGCACTCCTGCTGGTACTGTAACAGGAACAAATATGGGGCAAAGTGTAAATGCATCGGGTATAGCACAAGCTGTCCCTAATACAGATAATATGGATTCAGTTGCTGGACTCCCTTAAGGAATTAAGGGAGTTTTTATTATTTAAAATAAAAATAGTCTTTGAGATTATTTTTGTAAATACATATTAAGAAGAGGTTTGTTTAATGTAAAAATAGATGGTGTGTAGGTGGTGAAAGTGTGAGAGAGCGCGATAAACAAAATTCATTAAATTCTAATTTCAGAATTTCACCAAATCTTATTGGGCCTACCTTCCCCCCCTGTTCCAACTGGATTTACAGGTATAGGGATTACTGGTCCAACCGGTCCACGAGGCCCGACTGGCCCACAAGGACCGAGAGGGTTTCAAGGTCCGATGGGGGAGATGGGCCCGACAGGACCTCAAGGCGTGGAGGGAATTCAAGGACCCGTTGGACCAATAGGCGCAACGGGTCCAGAAGGACAGCAGGGGCCACAAGGGTTGAGAGGACCACAAGGAGAAACTGGAGCGACAGGACCTCAAGGTGTGCAAGGGTTACAAGGTCCGATTGGTCCAACGGGAGCGACTGGGGCACAAGGTATACAAGGGATACAGGGATTACAGGGACCAATTGGAGCGACGGGACCTGAGGGTCCACAAGGAATTCAAGGAGTTCAAGGATTACCAGGAGCAACAGGTTCACAAGGGATACAAGGAGTGCAAGGGATACAAGGTCCACAAGGACCGAGTGGAAATACAGGGGCAACTGGAGCGACTGGTGAGGGGATAACAGGTCCAACTGGGATAACAGGCCCAACAGGGATAACTGGACCATCAGGAGGACCTCCAGGTCCAACCGGTCCGACTGGAGCAACAGGTCCGGGGGGCGGACCGAGTGGAAGTACAGGGGCGACTGGAGCAACAGGAAATACAGGAGCAACAGGAAATACAGGGATAACAGGAGCAACGGGAACTACAGGACCGACTGGAAGCACAGGAGCACAGGGCTTGCAAGGAATACAAGGGATTCAAGGACCAATTGGGCCAACAGGTCCAGAAGGTCCGCAGGGTATTCAAGGTATTCCTGGTCCGACGGGAGTAACTGGTGAACAAGGAATTCAAGGAGTTCAAGGTATTCAAGGGATAACGGGAGCAACAGGAGATCAAGGTCCACAAGGTATACAGGGGGTTATAGGGCCTCAAGGTGTAACAGGAGCAACCGGAGATCAAGGCCCACAAGGAATACAAGGAGTACCAGGGCCATCAGGAGCAACAGGACCACAGGGAGTTCAAGGGATACAAGGTGCGATGGGTGATATAGGACCAACAGGTCCAGAAGGCCCAGAGGGACTGCAGGGCCCGCAAGGAATACAAGGTGTGCCAGGGCCAGTTGGAGCAACGGGTCCAGAGGGTCCCCAGGGGATACAAGGCATTCAAGGAGTGCAAGGAGCAACAGGCCCACAAGGTCCACAAGGAATTCAGGGAATACAAGGTGTGCAAGGGATAACGGGAGCAACAGGAGTACAAGGAGCAACTGGAATTCAAGGGATACAAGGGGAAATAGGAGCAACCGGTCCAGAGGGTCCTCAAGGAGTGCAAGGAATACAAGGGGCGATTGGTCCAACAGGGGTAACCGGTCCAACAGGGGTGACAGGTCCGTCAGGAGGACCTGCCGGACCGACCGGCCCAACGGGGCCATCAGGTCCAGCAGGAGTGACAGGTCCATCAGGTGGACCACCTGGCCCGACAGGAGCAACAGGTGCGACAGGAGTAACAGGAGATACCGGGGCGACAGGCTCAACTGGAGTGACCGGAGCGACAGGAGAAACGGGAGCAACCGGAGTGACGGGTTTACAGGGGCCGCAAGGAATCCAAGGTGTTCAAGGAGAGATAGGTCCAACCGGTCCACAGGGTATTCAAGGTCCGCAAGGAATCCAAGGAGTAACGGGGGCAACAGGAGCACAAGGTCCCCAAGGAATTCAAGGTCCACAAGGCGACATAGGTCCAACCGGCCCACAAGGAATTCAAGGTCCACAAGGTCCTCAAGGAATCCAAGGAGCGACGGGGGCAACAGGAGCACAAGGCCCACAGGGAATCCAAGGTCCGCAAGGTGACATAGGTCCGACCGGCCCACAAGGCCCACAGGGAATCCAAGGCCCGCAAGGAATTCAAGGTCCAACGGGAGCAACAGGAGCAACCGGAGCGACAGGTCCCCAAGGAATTCAAGGCCCGCAAGGGATTCAAGGTCCAACGGGGGCAACAGGAGCAACCGGTTCACAAGGTCCAACTGGAGATACAGGTCCAACCGGAGCTGGAGCCACTGGAGCGACCGGTGCGACAGGAGTTAGTACAACTGCAACATATGCATTTGCGAATAATACATCTGGAACCGCTATTTCCGTTTTATTAGGTGGTACGAATATACCATTACCGAACAATCAAAATATTGGCCCAGGAATTACTGTCAGTGGAGGGAATACTGTATTTACAGTTGCGAGTGCAGGGAATTATTATATAGCTTATACAATTAATCTAACGGCAGGATTACTTGTAAGTTCCCGTATAACTGTAAATGGCAGTCCGCTTGCAGGAACGATAAACGCCCCGACAGTGGCTACTGGTTCCTTTAGTGCAACAATCATTGCTAACTTGCCTGCTGGAGCCACTGTTAGCTTGCAATTATTTGGAGTAGTTGCAATAGCTACATTATCTACGGCAACGCCAGGAGCTACTCTAACGATTATTAGATTGAGTTAATAAGAAGAAAACCTTGAGGCTTCTATGCTTCAAGGTTTTTTATCTCCTTATTTGTATGTAGTCTCATTGATTAGGAAAGTTTTACTTTATTCACATGAGCAAAAACATCGCAGTTCGAAAATATATTATAATAGAATGAAAAGAAAGAAATTTGGCAGAAAGGGAGGGTGGCGATGCAGGAGATGGTTACAGATTTTTTTGGACGCCCACTTCAAGATTTGCGTATATCTGTCATTGATCGTTGCAATTTTAGATGTACATATTGTATGCCAGCGGAAGTGTTTGGGCCAGATTATGCTTTTTTGAAAGATGAGTTTTTACTGACGTTTGATGAAATTGAGCGTTTGGCAAAACTATTTGTTAGCATTGGTGTACGAAAAATTAGACTTACTGGTGGCGAGCCACTACTTCGTAAAGATTTAACAAAACTTATTGCACGTCTCGTGAAAATTGACGGGCTATTAGATATAGGATTAACGACCAATGCAATTCATTTAACGAAGCAAGCAAAAGTATTAAAAGAAGCTGGATTACATAGAGTAAATGTTAGTTTGGATGCAATAGATGATGATGTATTTAAGGCTATTAATGGCCGGAATATTAATACGAAACCTGTTATAAAGGGAATTATGGCTGCAAAAGAGGCTGGGCTTGATGTAAAGGTAAACATGGTTGTGAAAAAAGGGATGAATGATCATCAAGTACTTCCGATGGCTGCGTATTTTAAAGAGCAAGGAATCCCGCTTAGGTTTATTGAGTTTATGGATGTTGGTAGTACAAATGGATGGAATTTTGATCAAGTTGTTACGAAGCGAGAGTTAATTGAGATGATTCATCGCGTGTATCCGCTTGAGCCAGCTGAAGCGCATTATTTTGGTGAAGTTGCGAAGCGATATCGTTACGTTGGAACAAATATTGAAGTCGGTTTTATTACTTCTGTTTCTGAGTCCTTTTGTTCCTCTTGTACGAGAGCGAGAATTTCAGCAGATGGAAAGTTTTATACTTGCTTATTTGCGACAGAGGGACTCGACCTAAGGGAACTTCTTAGAGGAAATCTTTCGGATGAGGAGTTAGTAAGCGTTATACAAGATGTATGGATGAATAGAAAAGATAGGTATTCGGATGAACGGACAGAAGAAAGTGCGAAAAATCGTCCGAAAATTGAAATGTCTTATATAGGAGGATAAGAAGGGAGGCTATCGTATGCAGGAGCGATATTCAAGGCAAATATTATTTTCTGGTGTTGGAGAAGAAGGACAGAGAAAAATTAGAGAGAAGCATGTGCTTATTATTGGTGCTGGAGCTCTTGGTGCAGCAAATGCAGAAGCGATTGTTAGAGCAGGTGTTGGAAAAGTAACAATTGCGGATCGTGATTATGTAGAGTGGAGTAATTTACAAAGGCAACAATTATATACAGAAGAAGATGCAAAGCAGTATAAACCGAAGGCGGTAGCAGCGGCAGAGCATTTAAAAGCGATTAATTCTGAGGTGGAAATAAATCCGGTTGTGACTGATGTAACAGTGCAGGAAATGGAAGAGTTAGTGAAGGGTGTAGATTTAATATTAGATGCGACAGATAATTTTGAAACGCGTCTTCTTATTAATGATATTTCACAAAAGTATAATATTCCATGGATATATGGTGGTTGTGTCGGAAGTTACGGAGTAACGTATACAATTGTACCAGGAAAAACACCGTGTTTCCGCTGTTTAATGGAGCATCCAGCAAGCGGAGCAACATGTGATACGGCTGGTATTATACAGCCGGCGGTGCAATTAGTAGTTGCGCATCAAATAACAGAAGCGTTGAAAATATTAGTAGAAGACTATGGGGCGCTTCGCGAAACGATGTTATCGTTTGATCTTTGGAATAATCAACAGATGGCATTTAAAGTGAATAGACAGAAAAAAGAAACGTGTTTATCTTGCGGAAGATTACGTACATATCCGAGTTTAACATTTGAAGCACAAACGAAAACAGAAGTGTTATGTGGACGAAATACAGTACAAATCCGTCCAGGTGTGCGGAATGAATTTAATTTAGAAGAAATTAAAAAGCGCTTACAAAGAAGTGTGGATGTAAAGGCTACTCCGTATTTAGTATCGTTTCTGGTAGAGGAATTTCGTTTTGTTTTATTTACAGATGGCAGAGCTTTTATTCATGGGACGAATGATATAAATGTAGCAAAACGTTTATATACAAGATACATAGGTTGAACCTAAAGGGAAGTCCTTTAGGTTCAACAGGGAGAAGGTTAAGACTTTCTCGCATAATCTCCACTTTTTCCACCTGTTTTTTCAAGTAAGTACGTTTCGCCGATAATCATACCTTTATCAACAGCTTTACACATATCGTACACGGTAAGAGCGGTAGCGGAAGCAGCTGTTAAAGCTTCCATCTCAACACCGGTGCTACCTTCTGTTTTAACTTTTACTTCAATCAGTAATCGATATTGTTCATCGGATTGTTTCCAATCGAAAGAAACGTCAACACCTTTTAATAATAAAGGATGACACATTGGGATAATATCAGAAGTGCGTTTTGCAGCCATAATACCAGCGATTTGTGCAACTGCTAATACGTCACCTTTCCCGATTTCATTATGAGAGATTTTATCGTAAATTTCTTTCGTAACGACAATGCTAGAGCGCGCAATTGCTGTTCGAACGGTTGCTTTTTTGTCGCTTATATCAACCATTTTCGCGCGTCCTTGGTCATTAAAGTGTGTGAATGAAGACATGGAATTCCTCCTTGAAGTAATTTCTATTTAATATATAAAGTTTAATCGAGATAAAAAAAATTGCAAATATGGGGTGAGAAACGATGGTAGAAAAACGAATTCCGATTCAAGTTGCTGAGGCAGTAGAGAGAGTAATGGAATATGCGAAAATTGGTGAAGTAGAAGAAGTTTCTATTACGGAAAGTTACGGGAGAATTCTTGGGGAGGATGTTGTCTCTGATCATGACGTTCCTCATTTTGATCGTTCTCCTTACGATGGTTTCGCAATTCGAGCGGAAGATACGAAAGAAGCAAATCAAGAGAATGCAATTGAGTTTGAAGTAATAGGAGAAATCGGAGCGGGGTCTGTTTTTCTAGATACAGTAGGATCTTTTCAGGCGGTTCGTATTATGACAGGAGCAGCTATTCCAGCGGATTGTAATGCAGTTGTAATGCTAGAACTGACGGAAGGCTTTGAGAAGAACGGAAAAACATATATGAAGTTAAAGCGTCCTTTTCATAGTGGCGACAATGTGTCATTTAAAGGGGAAGATATAAAACAAAATCAAGTTCTCGTTCAGAAAGGTGTTGCAATTAATCCAGGTGTTGCGGCCTTATTAGCGACGTTTGGATATAGTACTGTGAAAGTTGTAAAACAGCCTGTTGTTGGTATTGTGACGACAGGAAGTGAATTGTTAGAAGTACATGAGTCGTTACAACCGGGGAAAATTAGAAATAGTAACTCTTATATGATTGCTGCTCAAATTATGAAAGCTGGAGGTAAAGTCCGATATTATGGCCAACTTGCCGACGAGTTAGATGCATGTTTTACAGCTGTTCAATCAGCGATGGATGAAGTTGATATTTTAATTACGACAGGCGGTGTGTCGGTAGGAGATTATGACTACTTGCCGGCTATTTATGAAAGATTACAAGCGAATGTACTCTTCAATAAAATAGCGATGAGACCAGGAAGTGTAACGACTGTAGCTGAAGTTGATGGAAAGTTACTTTTCGGTTTATCAGGGAATCCGTCAGCTTGTTACGTAGGATTTGAGCTATTTGTGCATCCAGTTATAAAAACATATTTGAATGCGAAACAACCTCACGTATATAGAGCAGATGCTATTTTACAAAAAGATTTTCCAAAGCCGAATCCGTTTACTCGTTTTGTAAGAGCAAAGGTGACAATTGTGGACGGGGCATTACAAGCGATGCCGGTCGGTTTAGATAAATCGAGTGCGGTATCTTCACTTGCAGATGCGAATGCTTTTATTGTGTTGCCTGGAGGAACGAGAGGCTTTGAGGCAGGGATGAAAGTGTCTGTATTATTGTTAGAGCACGCTGAGGGATGTGATTGGCCATGGGCAAAGCCCCTTCAATCTTACAAATAGTAGGGTATCAAAATAGCGGGAAAACAACACTTGTTGAGAAAATTGTACATGTATTAACTGAAAGCGAAATGAAAGTTGCTACGATTAAACATCACGGGCATGGAGGGTTTCCAGAAGTAGCGCAAAAAGATAGTGAAAGGCATAGAAAGGCCGGTGCTGTCGTAAGTAGTGTAGAAGGTGCTGGGTTACTTTCATTGTCATCATTAAGAGAGGAATGGTCCTTGCAAGAAATTATCCGTTTATACGAGTTTTTTGAAGTGGATACAATTTTAATTGAGGGCTATAAAAAAGAGAGCTATCCAAAAGTGGTGTTACTTCGTTCTGCGGAAGACGTTGAACTTTTACATAAAGTAGAAAATATAGTAGCAGTTATTACGTGGTATGATGCTCCTGCAAACTTACGAGAAGAATATAAAGTATTTCATATAACAGAAGAAAAATTGTACATAGACTGGTTTTTACAAACGGTAAGGAGTGCGAAATGAAAAATACGTATTATGAAGTAATTGATACAGAAATTTCAATTGAAGAAGTAGCGAATAAGGTTATTCGCCGCGAATGTGGTGCTGTTACAACATTTATTGGAACGGTTAGAGAGTTTACGAAAGGGCGTCGTACATTATACTTAGAATATGTCGCTTATAAAACGATGGCAGAAAAGATGCTAGAGAAAATCGGATCAGAAGTGAAAGAGAAGTGGCCAGGTACACACGTTGCGATTACACATCGCATCGGTACACTGCAAATTTCTGATATTGCGGTTGTTGTGGCTGTTTCAACGCCGCATCGTAAAGCGGCTTATGAAGCAAATGAATACATTATGGAACGCATAAAACAAATTGTTCCAATTTGGAAAAAGGAGTTTTGGGAAGATGGAGACTCTTGGATTGGCGATCAATTAGAAAAAACGCCATATCCGGCGGGAGAGCCTGGGAAGGAGCTATAAGTATGATTCGAGTATTGTTATTTGCGAACTTGCAAGAAGAAGCAGGAAGAAGTGAATTACAAATAGAGAAAGAAAGTATTACGGTTGCAGAGTTAAAAGATGTTATTGCAAAAGAATATAATGTACCAGTCACAGAACCAATTATGGTTGCGATTAATGAAGAATATGCAAATGAAGATGATACAATTCAATCTGGTGATGTTGTTGCACTAATCCCACCAGTGAGCGGTGGTTAATATTGGATTCATTAAAACGACTTTCCTATATAGGGAAAGTCGTTTTTTTATGGCGTTTTTGAGAACACTAACGTATAGAACAAGGAGGGCGTTATGAAAAAATTATGTGTAATGCTAACAATGATATGTTCTATCTTTTCCTTTTTGCCAAGTTATTCTTTGGCAAAAGAATCGAATGAACAACTTTTAGAAAGTGCATTATTAAATCGATATTATTCTGTGATAAGACAAGTGACAGAAGACCAATATGAATGTGCTTCAGTTATCAATATAAAGCGTCTCGGCAAGAATGGTGAGTTCGTTCCTAGATATGAAGTGACGCTACAATTTCTTACATTTCAAGGAGCACATAATCCGCCAAATGATAAAGTTACGCTTACTTTGGAAGATTATTTAGATCACGTAAGGATAAAGAAAGTGGAGCGAGAAAAGAATGTTTCTGGTGCTATTGCAGAAAAGATTTGTGAAAGGGAAAAAGAAAAAATAAAAGCTCACTCTACTGATTCAGAGTGATAACCTATGACATTTAGTAAAGAAAGGTAATGAGCGATGGATATATTTTTAGCGATTTTACCAGCTATATTTTGGGGAAGTATTGTGCTATTTAACGTAAAACTGGGAGGGGGGCCTTATAGTCAAACGCTCGGTACAACGTTTGGCGCGCTTATTTTCTCGATTGTTGTTTATATTTTTATGAAACCAGTATTGACTCCTACTGTTATCGGAGTTGGTATTGTGTCAGGTTTATTTTGGGCGCTCGGTCAGGCGAATCAATTAAAAAGTATTGATTTAATGGGCGTTTCAAGGACGATGCCGATTTCAACAGGACTTCAATTAGTTGCGACAACTTTATTTGGAGTCATCGTATTTCATGAGTGGTCCACGACAATATCAGTTGTCCTTGGTGTTTTGGCCCTCGTTTGTATTATTATCGGTGTTATTTTAACATCGCTTCAAAGTGAAGAAGAAAAGAGTGCAGAGCAAGCGGGGAATTTTAAAAAAGGCATTATCATTTTATTGATTTCAACAGTCGGCTATTTAGTTTATGTAGTAGTGATTAGACTATTTAAAGTAGATGGTTGGTCAGCTTTGTTGCCACAAGCAGTTGGTATGGTGTTAGGGGGGATTTTGCTTACGTTTAAACATCATCCATTTAATAAATATGCAATACGAAATATTATTCCAGGATTAATTTGGGCAGCTGGAAATATGTTTTTATTCATTTCACAGCCGCGTGTTGGAGTGGCAACAAGTTTCTCGTTATCGCAAATGGGAATTATTATTTCGACACTTGGTGGGATTCTTATATTAGGTGAAAGAAAAACGAAACGTCAATTAACAGGGATTGTTGTCGGTATCATTTTTATTATTGCAGCCGGAATTATGTTAGGTATAGCAAAAAGTTAAAGGAGGTATGGAAATGTATAGTGATTTAGAAGGAAAGGTTGTCGTTATTACAGGATCAGCAAGTGGTCTTGGAAGAGCAATGGGAGTAAGGTTTGCTGCGGAGAAAGCAAAGGTAGTGATTAACTATCGCTCACGGGAGTCAGAAGCGAATGATGTGTTAGAAGAAATTAAAAAGGTAGGCGGAGAAGCGATTGCTGTAAAAGGTGATGTGACGGTCGAATCAGATGTGGCGAATCTCATTCAATCTGCTGTAAAAGAGTTTGGTACGCTTGACGTTATGATTAATAATGCAGGGATAGAAAATGCGGTACCATCGCATGAAATGCCGCTTGAAGATTGGAATAGGGTAATTAACACAAATTTAACTGGTGCTTTTTTAGGAAGCCGTGAAGCGATTAAATATTTTGTAGAACACGATATTAAAGGATCTGTCATTAACATGTCGAGTGTTCATGAGAAAATTCCGTGGCCGCTATTCGTGCATTATGCAGCTAGTAAGGGCGGTATGAAACTAATGACAGAAACGTTAGCGATGGAATATGCACCAAAAGGTATTCGAGTAAATAATATAGGGCCAGGTGCAATTAATACGCCGATCAATGCAGAAAAGTTTGCTGATCCTAAAAAACGTGCTGACGTAGAAAGTATGATACCGATGGGCTACATTGGAAAACCGGAAGAAATTGCAGCAGTCGCAACGTGGCTCGCTTCCTCAGAGGCGAGTTATGTAACTGGAATTACGCTATTTGCAGATGGTGGAATGACGTTATACCCATCGTTTCAAGCTGGGCGAGGGTAATAGAAAAGGACGAAGAGATAAAACTCTTCGTCCTTTTTTACAAAAAAAAATAGCGGCCAGCTATTTTAAATTTAGTGATTAATTGTATCTTGAAGATATTCTGTTGCTTGATGTTCAGAAACATTTTGTACGAGTGCAACTTCACTAATCATCATTTTTCGGGCATTATCTAGCATTTGTTTTTCGCTCGCATTTAAAGCTCTCTCTTTATTGCGGCGAAGTAAATCCCGAACAACTTCTGCACTATCTTGCAGATTGCCGTTTTTCATTTTTTCCATATTCATTGTATATCTTTGTTTCCAGGAAAGTGATGTATCTGATTCCCCGTTTTGAAATTCAAGAAGTATATCATCTAACGTACCTTTATCTACGATATAACGAATACCTGATTTTTGTAATTGATCCATCGGAAGCATTACTTGCATATCCTTACTAATGATACGTATTACACAATATTGACGTATTGTTCCTAATATTTCTTTCTCTTCAATGGCTTCGATGACTCCTGCGCCGTTCATTGGATAAACGATTTTATCACCAATTTGAAACAAATCATCCACCTCCATATGTGGTAACCATCTTTAATGATAGCATAAGTAAATGTAAATGTAAATGTCAAATTTTATATAATACCATAATAATTACATTTGAGTCAATAAGTAAAAGCTCTTTTTATATATATTTTTTTTACTTTTATTTATGGATGATTTTTTTAGAAAAATAGTACAGGTGGAGAAAGGAGGCATATCCACTTATTTTTAAGCATAAAATGTAAAATCGCTAATACAATATACCTAAATCCGTTCTTTGCAAAGGAGGGAGAGAAGGTGGGGCGCACAATAAAAATTGATATTACAAATAAAGTGGTAGCTAAATTTAGACCAGATTATTTGGAATTGTATACGAGTAAATTTATGATAGGTAAGTTTTATGTCTATACTGAAGGTAAACAATATGTGTTAGAAGACGGATATATATATGAAGACGGAAAGTTTTATCGCATCATAGATACGCACCGTGGCAATAATCAAGCGGCGGAGGGCTGCGATCTAGGATGGTGTTAACATGATTCGTGTAAAAGTGTTTGATGAAAGTCACGAAAAAGACTTAGAAGACGCTGTAAATGTTTTTTTGAAAAAGATTGATGATAGTAACTTTGTAGACATTAAGTACCAAGTCGGTGTTTCTATTAACGATGACGAAAACCAAATTTATTGTTTTTCAGCAATGATCGTTTATAAAGCATAAAAAAGAGCTGGATGAGCCAGCTCTTTTTTATGCTTTATGTTGGGACAACATGTGTCGGTAATACGTTCATAATAGATTGGGTTGCGCCTAATTTCTTTGTCGTTAAAAGAGGCTCCCCTGTCTCATGATTTTGGGCATCTTTACACATACCAAGGTGATAACGATCACCTAAAAATGGATCAATATAAAAACCGTTTTTGAATACTTTATCATTCGGATGTTTTTCATGGTGAATATCAGAGCAGTTAATGCAATAGAACATAGCGTTCAACCCCTTTTTATTTTTGTTTGAAAAAAGTGAGTCGGTAGTCATTTCGCTCCTAAGGAAATGTTGAGGAGAAGAGAAATAACTACCTACTCAAATGGTGGGCATATTCCTTCTGATTTTTCATATCTCGCGTAGTGTCCCTGAGGGAAGGAGGAGAGACGAAATACGCATGATATACGTAAGGCGCTTCTTCCAAGATGAATGATGGAGTTTCATGTTGAGAGAAGTTTTTATTTTTTGTTGCCTTTGTGAGTATATTATGAGGAAATGTTCGGAGGGTGTTTGTCCTGTTGAAAAAATGTTGAGAATTTCTCAACAGTAAAAAAGCGTTAGCGTTGACATGAAACTAAAAGGTATTATATTATCGAAGTGTAACCAAAAGGTGTTATATTTGATTGCCGAATAAAGGAGAATGGAAATGGAACAACAAAATACATTAACTGACATTAAACAAACGATCGTTTTTAACGCGCCTATTCAAAAGGTGTGGAATGTAGTATCAACTGCAGAAGGGATTGCCTCATGGTTTATGCCAAATGATTTCGTATTAGAGGTAGGACATGAATTTCATATACAATCACCATTTGGACCATCACCATGTAAAGTATTAGAAATCGATGAGCCAAATCATCTATCTTTTTCATGGGATACAGATGGCTGGGTTGTTTCATTTCATCTGAAAGACCTAGGAGATAATAAAACAGAATTTACGTTAATTCACGGCGGCTGGAAACACCCTGATGAAATTCTTCCGAAAGCGAATGCGAAGAGCTCTATTATTCGCGACAGAATGAGCGGAGGCTGGGTAGCGATTGTAAATGAAAAACTGAAAAAGGTTGTCGAAGGCTAAGTGTCCTCATCAGCAGCGAAATATGATGTGTTTCAAGCAATTGCTGATCCAACCCGCCGAGAAGTAATACGATTATTAAGTGATAAAGAGTTACCGATTTCCAAAATAACGGATCATTTTCCGATGAGTCGTACCGCGGTTGTAAAGCATCTTCATATTCTTTCGGAAGCGAATTTAGTAAGCGGAAGAAAGAGCGGAAGAGAGAAGATATATCGCTTGCATCCAGAACCATTAGAGGAATTACAACAGTGGCTCTCGTATTATGAACGTTTTTGGGATAATAAATTGTCCATGCTGAAACATATTGTGGAGAATGAAGAGTAAAAGAGGATGACCATTTTGGTCATCCTCTTTCTTATTGCTCACTCGTTTGTGTAGCGGGCTTTAATAAAAGCCAAGCGATAATTAATGTACATACTGCTAATACGAAAGTGCTCATATAAATGACGTGTACACTTGATGCTAATGCGGATTGAGATTCGCTTACTACGTTTGCTGTAGTTCCGCCGTGTCCGCCAGATACAAGGTCAAGGTTTTTAATACCACGTGCGTGAATCATCGTATTGAAGATTGTGCCAAATACTGCCGCACCTAATGTTTGGCTAAATGTATTGATAAATGTGTTTAAACCTACTGCTGTCCCGCGTGTTTGAGCTGGTACGGCAGCTTGAATTGTTACCATGTAAATCGGTGTCACAAGCCCCATTCCTAAGCCGAATAATCCGACTGCCACATAAATAAGGAACGATGGTGAATGTGTTGATAATGTAAATAATAAGAACGTAGCGACTGATAAAATGCTAGCCCCAAGTAAAATGATTTGTTTCGTTTTTAATTTTCCTACTAAGTTACCAGAGAAAATAGCTCCAAATGTCCACATAACAGGGATTGGCATTAAAATAAGTCCGGCTTCTGTTGCATTTTTTCCTAATACACCTTGGCTCCAAATTGGAAGGTACATTGTAATACTAATAATCATTGCGCCAGCGATAAGCGTTAATATATTAATCGTAGATAATGTACGGTTAGAGAAAAGTGCTAGCGGAATTAATGGTTCCGGAGATTTTTTCTCGATGAATAAGAAAATAATGAATGAAACGACGGCGAAGATTAATAGGCCGATAATTGTTATATCTCCCCAGTTTTGCTTACTGCTACCTGTTAATAATGCGTATAGTAGAGCAATCGTACTTAATGAGAATACTGTTGCACCAAGATAGTCGATATGGTGCTTAGCAGGCTTAATAGATTCTTTGTAGTAAATGGCAATCATTAAGCAAGCGATAATTCCAAATGGAACGTTTAAGAAGAAAATATAACGCCAAGAAAGAGAATCAACTAAAAATCCGCCGACTAATGGTCCGATAACACCTGAGACACCCCATGCCCATCAACTTAAGAACGAAAACAAAATGAACTTTCGTTCAAACAAACTAAAAAACACGTAATGTACTTT